>CAYRHC010000096.1:0-5560 GCA_964423935.1 uncultured Bacteroidales bacterium
TGGAAGATATGGTGGTGGTCGATTTGGAAGGTCATGTGCTGGAAGGTACCTTGAATCCTTCGTCAGATACGCCTACGCATCTTGAACTCTATAAGGCTTTCCCCAACATCAAGGGTATTGTGCATACGCATTCTACTTATGCCACGGCTTTTGCTCAAGCCGGACGCTGCATTCCCAACATCGGCACCACGCACGCCGATTATTTCTACAAGGACATTCCTTGTACGCGTGCCATGCGCGCCGACGAGATGGCTGCCTACGAAAAAGAAACCGGTACGGTCATCATCGAGGCCTTCAAGGACATCAATCCCGACCATACACCCGGTGTGCTGGTGAAGAACCACGGACCATTTGCCTGGGGTACCTCTGCCGACAACGCCGTCTACAATGCCAAGGTGATGGAGCAGTGCGCTCAAATGGCGTACATCTCTCTTACGCTGAACCCCGACACGGAAATGAATCCCTTGCTGGTGGAGAAGCACTTTATGAGAAAACACGGGCCTAATGCCTATTACGGACAAAAGAATCAACAACATTAAATTTGAACAATATGAACGCATTCGATAATTATGAAATCTGGTGGGTCACCGGTGCACAGTTGCTGTACGGAGGTGATGCAGTGGTGGCAGTTGACGCCCATTCAAAAGAAATGGTCAATGGCTTGAACCAATCGGGCAACATTCCCGTTAAAATCGTCTACAAAGGTACGGCCAACAGTAGCAAGGAAGTGGAAGCCGTGATGAAAGCCGCCAACAACGACGAGAAGTGTATCGGTATCATCACCTGGATGCATACTTTCTCGCCCGCCAAGATGTGGATACATGGCCTGCAGTCGCTTCGCAAGCCTTTGCTGCATTTCCACACCCAGTACAACAGCGAAATTCCTTGGGATACCATGGATATGGACTTCATGAACTTGAACCAGAGTGCCCATGGCGATCGCGAATTCGGTCATATCTGCGCACGTCTGCGCATCCCGCGCAAGGTGGTAGTGGGCCATTGGAAAGACGAGGCTGCCCAAAAGCACATAGCCGTTTGGGCTCGCGTTGCCGCTGCTTGGGCCGATGCACAGGATATGCTTATCTTGCGTTTTGGCGACCAGATGAACAACGTGGCTGTAACCGATGGTGATAAGGTGGCCGCTGAACAGGTGATGGGTTATCATATCGACTATACACCCGTTTCCGAGCTGATGGAGTATTTCAAGCAGGTAAAGGCTGCCGATGTAGATGCTCTGGTGGCCGAATATATGAAACTTTACGACCATGAACCCGCGCTGGAAACGCCTGGCACCATGGAATACCAGAAAGTATGGAATGCCGCCAAGGCAGAACTGGCCATCCGGGCCATCCTCAAGGCCAAGGGCGCCAAGGGCTTCACCACCAACTTCGACGACTTGGGTACCGATGATATCAACGACCCGAACTTTGTCGGTTTCGACCAGATTCCCGGCCTGGCCTCTCAACGTCTGATGGCCGAAGGTTACGGTTTCGGTGGCGAAGGCGATTGGAAGTCGGCCGCTTTGTTGCGCACCGTTTGGTTCATGACCCAGGGTCTGCCCATGGGCTGCTCTTTCCTCGAAGACTATACTTTGAACTTCGATGGCAAGCGTAGCGCCATCCTGCAAGCCCATATGCTGGAAGTAAGTCCGTTGATTGCCGCCCAGAAACCCCGTCTGGAAGTTCACTTCCTGGGTATCGGTATCCGCAAGCAGCCCACGGCTCGCCTGGTATTCACCAGCAAGGTGGCCAAGGGCGTTACCGCTACGGTGGTCGATCTTGGTAACCGTTTCCGTCTGATTGTCAACGATGTGGAATGCATCCAGCCCAAGCCGCTGCCCAAGTTGCCTGTGGCTTCCGCCCTTTGGATTCCGCAACCCGATTTCGAAACCGGTGCCGCTTGCTGGATTATGGCCGGCGGTACGCACCACAGCATCTTCTCTTACGACCTCGATGCAGAATATTGGCAGGACTATGCCGAAATCACCGGTATCGAAATGTTGCATATCGATGCTAACACCTGCACGGAATCCTTCAAGAAGGAACTCCGCATGAACGAGATTTATTATATGTTGAACAAGGCACTTCGCTAAGCCGCAACCATAGTCAGCTTATGAGTCTGAATGCCAAATCGACCATTACATCAGGTAAAGCCGTGCTCGGAATAGAGTTCGGCTCTACCCGTATCAAGGCTGTGTTGATAGATGAGGAAAACAATCCTATCGCACAAGGCAATCACGAATGGGAAAACCAGCTGGTGGACGGTCTGTGGACCTATAGTCTGGACGCTATCTGGACGGGTCTGCAAGACTGTTATGCCCATTTGCGCGAAGATGTGCTCCAACGTTACGGCACGGAAATAGAAACGCTGGCGGGTATCGGTATCAGCGCCATGATGCACGGCTATATGCCGTTCAATGCCAAGGGCGAACTGCTGGTGCCTTTCCGTACCTGGCGCAATACCAATACGGGTAAGGCCGCACACGAACTCTCTGAGCTGTTCGTGTACAATATTCCTTTGCGCTGGAGTATCTCGCACCTGTATCAGTGTATTTTGGAAGATGCCCCCCATGTGAAGGATATTGCGTTCCTCACTACTTTGGCCGGCTATATCCATTGGCAGCTGACGGGAGAAAAGGTGCTGGGCATAGGCGATGCTTCGGGTATGATTCCTGTGGATTCTGTAACCAAGACCTACAATGCCGTGATGGTTGACAAGTTCAATCGTCTGGTGGCTCCTAAGGCTTATCCCTGGACTTTGCTTGATATTCTGCCCAAGGTGCTGATGGCCGGAGAAAAGGCCGGTTGTCTCAGCCCTGAAGCTGCCAAGCGTCTCGACGTTTCGGGTCATCTGAAGGCCGGCATTCCTTGCTGTCCTCCCGAAGGTGATGCCGGTACAGGTATGGTGGCCACCAATGCGGTGAAACAACGCACGGGCAATGTTTCGGCCGGTACGTCATCCTTCTCGATGATAGTGCTGGAAAAGGAACTCTCCAAGCCCTACGAGGTAATCGACATGGTAACGACGCCCGACGGCAGTCCGGTGGCCATGGTGCATTGTGCCAACTGCACTTCCGACTTGAACGCCTGGATTAATATCTTCAAGGAATATCAGGAACTGATGGGCATCCCTGTTGATATGAACGCCATCTACAGCAAGCTCTATAACCTTGCTCTTAGCGGCGATGCCGACTGTGGTGGCCTGCTTTCGTATAACTATGTGTCGGGCGAGCACGTGACCGGTCTTTCCGAAGGACGCCCTTTGTTTGTCCGTTCAGCCAACGACAGTTTCAACCTGGCCAATTTTATGCGTGCGCATCTGCATGCAGCTGTGGGCGTGTTGAAAATCGGCAACGATATCCTCTTCAACCAAGAGAAAGTGAAGGTAGACCGTATTACCGGACATGGCGGTCTGTTCAAGACCAAAGGCGTGGGCCAGCGCATTCTGGCCGCAGCCTTGAACTCTCCGATTTCAGTTATGGAAACGGCAGGTGAGGGTGGTGCATGGGGTATTGCCTTGCTGGCGGCCTATATGTCCAACAACCACGATGGGCTGAATCTGGCCGACTATCTCGAGAATAAGGTCTTCGCAGGCTATGTGGGTGAAGAAATCGCTCCCTTGGCTCAGGATGTGGCCGGTTTCAACGAATACATCAAACGTTACCAGGCTGGCCTGCCCATTGAACAGGCTGCCGTGGATTGCAAAAAATAGAACATCAACAAACTATCATCATGAACGATCTTAAATTAATGAACCGCGCCGCCGACAACATCCGTGTGTTGGCTGCTTCTATGGTTGAAAAAGCCAAGTCAGGCCATCCCGGCGGTGCTATGGGTGGTGCCGACTTCATCAATGTGCTTTATGCCGAATATCTGCAATACGACCCCGAAAATCCCGCTTGGGAAGGACGCGACCGTTTCTTCCTCGATCCTGGTCATATGGCTCCGATGCTTTACGCACAGCTGGCGCTTGCCGGCAAATTTACGCTGGACGAGTTGCAACAGTTGCGTCAATGGGGTTCCCCTACGGCCGGCCATCCTGAACGCAATATTGCGCGCGGTATCGAGAATACTTCCGGTCCTCTGGGTCAGGGTCATGCCTATGCCGTAGGTGCTGCCATCGCTGCCAAATTCCTGGCTGCCCATAGTGGCAATCCCACTTTTGGCAAGGAATGCATTTACGCTTATATTTCCGATGGCGGTGTCGAAGAGGAAATCTCGCAGGGTGCAGGCCGTATCGCCGGTCACCTTGGATTGGATAACCTTATCATGTTCTACGACTCCAACGATATCCAGCTGTCTACCGAATGTGCCGAAGTGATGACTGAAAACACCGCCATGAAATACCGTTCATGGGGCTGGAATGTCATCGAAATCAATGGTAACGATTGCCAGCAGATACGTCAGGCTATCGAGGCCGGTAAGGCTGAGAAGGAACGTCCTACCTTGATTATTGGCAAGTGCATCATGGGCAAGGGCGCCCGAAAAGCCGACAATACTTCTTACGAACGCAACTGCAAGACGCATGGTGCTCCTCTGGGCGGTGACGCTTATCGCAACACTATGGTCAACTTGGGTGCCGATCCCGACAATGCTTTCGTTATCTACGATGATGTGAAGGCTATGTATGCTGCTCGCGCCGAAGAACTGAAGAAGACGGTTGCCGCACGCTACGCTGAAGAAAAGGCTTGGGCCGCCGCCAATCCCGAAAAGGCTGCCCAGCTGAAGGCTTGGTTCGCCGGTGAAGCTCCCAAGGTCGATTGGTCGGCCGTTCAACAGAAAACCGATGATGCTACCCGTAACGCTTCTGCTGCAGTGCTGGGTGTGCTGGCCGAACAAGTTCCCAATATGATTTGCGCATCTGCCGACCTTTCCAATTCGGACAAGACCGACGGTTTCCTGAAAAAGACCACTGCCTTCAAAAAAGGCGACTTTTCCGGTTCCTTCTTCCAAGCTGGCGTTGCCGAACTTACCATGGCTTGCTGCTGTATCGGTATGACTTTGCACGGCGGTGTCATTGCCGCCTGCGGTACTTTCTTCGTATTCTCCGATTACATGAAGCCTGCCGTGCGTATGGCCGCCTTGATGGAACTGCCTGTCAAGTTCATTTGGACCCACGATGCTTTCCGCGTAGGCGAAGACGGTCCTACCCATGAACCGGTTGAACAGGAAGCTCAGATTCGTCTGATGGAAAAACTTAAGAATCACAGCGGCAAGAACTCCATGTTGGTACTCCGTCCTGCCGATGCCAACGAAACGACGGAATGCTGGCGTCTGGCTATGGAAAATACCCATACGCCTACCGCATTGATTCTCTCACGTCAGAATATCAAGCTCTTGCCCGAAGGTACCGATTACAAGCTGGCAGCCAAGGGCGCTTACATTGTTGCCGGCGCCGATGAGAACCCCGATGTTATTCTGGTGGCTACCGGTTCGGAAGTGGCTACGCTGGTGGCCGGTGCCGAATTGCTCCGTGCCGACGGCATCAAGGTGCGTATTGTGAATGCTCCTTCCGAAGGTCTGTTCCGCAGCCAGTGTCCCGATTATCAAGCCGCTGTACT
>CAYRHC010000096.1:5570-6397 GCA_964423935.1 uncultured Bacteroidales bacterium
CCCGCCGGTGTCAAGAAGTTCGGTCTTACGGCCGGTCTGCCCGTCAACTTGCTGGGTCTGGTTGGTAGCGAAGGCAAGATTTTCGGTTTGGAAAGCTTCGGTTTCTCGGCTCCTTACAAGGTGCTGGACGAAAAACTGGGCTTCACCGCCGAGAACGTTTACAATCAAGTTAAGTCCATGTTCTGATTTCGCTTTGACTGAATCATACAAATCTATTCCGCACGGTTCCGGTGTCCATGGCGCCGGGACCGTGTTTGTCTGGACCTTGTGCCTTATTGTCTTGCTGGCTCTAAGTGCATTTGCATTCGTGTATTTGTCCGGACAGCGCAAAAATGACAAGGTGGGGCAATGCATGCTTTTTATTGGCGATTCAATCACCGATGGTAACTGGGGTGTCAAGAGCAACACGAAAAAAAGGAGCTACACCGATTTGAACCATATCTACGGACATGGCTATATGAATCTTTGTGCCTCTGCATTGATGAGTCGCTGGCCCGAAAGAGGCTATATCTGCTATAATCGCGGTATCAGTGGCAATACCATAGCCGATATGGCTGAACGATGGTCGGATGATGTCTTGGCCTTACAACCCGATGTGCTGACGATTTTGGTGGGAGTTAACGATGTGTGCCGTTACCGCGCTGCTGCCGGCAATGATTCTCTACAGTTTGTTCTCGCTCCTGCATCGTACGAGTCTCGTCTGCGAGCCTTGCTGGATACAACCTTGGCTTGTCGCCAGAATATTCGCTTGATACTGATGACACCTTTTATGGCTCCGGTGGGCAAATACAACGAAGATTGGGAAGCTTGGTCATCGCTGACGAAAC
>CAYRHC010000097.1:0-3474 GCA_964423935.1 uncultured Bacteroidales bacterium
ATCGACCACCGGCTAAAATTGCTGTGCTATACCGACCACCAGCTGTTCAACCGCTTCCACAAGTACAGTCTGCGCAGCGACAGTGCGCGTCAGGGCAAGATGGCGCTCACTCTCAAGGAACTGATGGAGTTCCAGTTCGGCGACTACGTGGTGCATGCCGACCATGGCATCGGACGCTTCGGCGGTCTGTTCAAGACTACCATCAACGGCAAGCCGCAAGAGGTGCTCAAAATCATGTACAAAGACAACGATGTGGTTCTGGTGAGCATCCACAATTTGAACCGCGTGTCGAAATACCGTGGCAAGGAGGGCGAGGAACCCACCATTCACAAGCTGAGCAGTGGCGTTTGGGAACGCATCAAAGACCGCAGCAAGAAAAGAATCAAGGATATTGCCCGCGACCTTATCCGCCTGTACGCAGCACGACTCAAGGAAAGCGGCTATCGATTCAGTCCCGACAGCTATCTGCAGGAAGCCTTGGAAGCCTCCTTTATGTACGAGGACACACCCGACCAGAGCAAAGCCACGGCCGACATCAAGCACGACATGGAGAGCGACAAGCCCATGGACCGTCTGGTGTGCGGCGACGTGGGTTTCGGCAAGACCGAACTGGCCATACGGGCTGCCTTCAAGGCCGTGGCCGACGGCAAACAAGTGGCCGTGCTGGTACCCACCACCGTGCTGGCCCTGCAACATTACCATACCTTCAGCGACCGCCTGGCCGACCTGCCCTGCACGGTCGATTATCTGAGCCGCACGCGCACGGCCGCCGACACCAAAAAGTTGCTGGCCGAGCTCAAGGAAGGCAAGCCCGATATCCTTATCGGCACGCACAAACTTATCGGCAAAGAAGTGAAGTTCAAAGACTTGGGCCTGCTTATCGTCGACGAGGAGCAGAAGTTCGGTGTCAGCGTCAAGGAAAAATTGCGCCAGCTCAAAACCCAGGTGGACACGCTCACGCTAACGGCAACGCCCATTCCGCGCACGCTGCAATTCTCGCTCATGGGAGCGCGCGACCTGTCCATACTTTCTACCCCGCCGGCCAACCGCTACCCCATCCAAACCGAAATACATTGTCTGGACAAAGAACTGCTGCGCGATGCCATCCGCTTTGAAATGGAGCGCAACGGACAAGTGTTCTTCGTCAACAACCGCGTGAGCGAACTAACGCATTACCAAGAGCTTATCAAGGATGCCGTACCCGAGGCCAGAACGGTTATCGCCCACGGCCAGATGCCCGGCGAGATGATGGAAAAAATCATCATCGACTTCATCAACTTCGAATACGACGTGCTTATCTCGACCAGCATTGTGGAAAACGGCATCGACATTCCCAACGCCAATACCATTTTCATCAACAACGCGCATTGTTTCGGTCTGAGTGACCTGCACCAGCTGCGCGGGCGTGTGGGACGCTGCAACAAAAAAGCTTTCTGCTACCTGCTGGCACCGCCCACCGAGAGTCTGAACCCCGATGCCAAACGCCGTCTGCAGGCCATCGAGAGCTTCTCGGAGTTGGGCAGCGGCCTGAACATCGCCATGCAAGATTTGGACATCCGAGGTGCGGGCAACATGCTGGGTGCCGAACAGAGCGGTTTCATTGCCGATTTGGGCTTCGAGACTTACCAACGCATCCTCAAGGAGGCCATGCACGAACTCAAGAGCGAGGAATTTGCCGAACTCTACCGCGACGAAGCCGTCGAGCAGGCGCAGCACGACCAGAGCTATGTGAGTGACTGTCAGCTGGAATCGGACTTGTCGATGTACTTCGATGAAAGCTACGTGCCAGGCTCTTCGGAACGCATGACGCTCTACCGCGAGATGGATGCGCTCGAAAGCGACCAGGCCATCAATGATTTCGAAAAGCGCCTGACCGACCGTTTCGGGCCTATGCCCCAGGAAGCCGCCGACCTGCTTCAATTCATGCATATCCGCCTGGTTGCCAAGAGTTTGGGTATCGAAAAGCTTATCCTCAAGAACCAGCAGCTGATCGCCTATTTCGTGGCCAACCAGCAGTCGTCGTTCTATCAGTCGAACACTTTCGACGGGGTTATCCGCTACGCTACCGAACATTTCCGTCAGTGCAGGCTGCGCGAAGCCGGCGGCAAACGCTCCATCACGATAGCCAACGTCAACGACCTGGCCACAGCCCAAACCATCCTTCTGCAAATGAAGGAATTGGGTCAGCAAACCACGGTCTGAGAAAAAATTGGGTATTCCTGCCGCGCTATTCTGATAATAATGCTTATTTTTGCGCTTCTTAACGAAAAGCCTAACCGCATATTCAACTTACTTATATAGCAATGACTATCAACATTACTTTTCCCGATGGTTCCGTTCGCTCGTATGAAAAAGGAACCACTGCCTACCAAGTGGCAGAAAGTATCAGTCCTCGTCTGGCACAATCGGTGCTCGCAGCCAGTGTCAACGATGTAACCCGCGATTTGAACCTTCCTTTGGAGGAAGATTGTCGTCTGAACCTGCTTAAATGGGAAGACGCCGAAGCCAAGCACGCTTTCTGGCACACTTCTTCCCACCTGATGGCCGAAGCTTTGCAGAGCCTCTATCCCGGCATCAAGTTCGGTATCGGTCCCGCCATCGAAAACGGATTCTACTACGATGTAGACCCCGGCGACACCGTCATCAAGGACAGCGACATTCCCGCCATCGAAGCCAAGGTGGCCGAACTCCTCACCAAGAAGTCGAAACTGATCCGCCGCGAAATCAGCAAGCAGGATGCGCTCGACTATTTCGGCAAGCGCGGCGAAAGCTATAAAGTGGAACTTATCCAAGATTTGGAAGACGGCACCATCACCACCTACACCCAAGGCGATTTTACCGACCTTTGCCGCGGCCCGCACTTGATGGACACTTCCGCCATCAAGGCTTTTAAGGTGTTGTCCATTGCCGGTGCCTATTGGAGAGGCGACGAGAAGCGCAAACAGCTTACCCGTATCTACGCCATCACCTTCCCCAAAAAGTCGATGTTGGACGAATATCTGAACCTGCTCGAAGAAGCCAAGAAGCGCGACCACCGCAAGATTGGCAAGGAAATGGACCTTTTCATGTTCTCCGATATGGTGGGCAAAGGTCTGCCTATCTGGCTTCCCAAGGGAACGGCCCTGCGCCTGCGTCTGGAAGACTTCCTCAAGAGAATACAGAAGCATTATGGTTATCAGCAGGTTATCACTCCGCATATCGGCAACAAGCAGCTCTATGTAACTTCGGGTCACTGGGATCACTACGGCAAGGACAGCTTCCAGCCCATCACCACTCCCGAAGAGGGCGAAGTTTATCTGCTGAAACCCATGAACTGCCCTCACCACTGTATGATTTACAAGAACAGCCCGCGCTCGTATAAAGACCTGCCCTTGCGCATCGCAGAATTCGGCACCGTCTATCGTTACGAACAGAGCGGCGAGCTGCACGGACTTACCCGTGTGCGCAGCTTTACGCAGGACGACGCCCATATCT
>CAYRHC010000097.1:3484-6245 GCA_964423935.1 uncultured Bacteroidales bacterium
GAAGCTCAGATTTCGCTGCGTGACCCCAAGGACACCACCAAATATGTCGGTAGCGACGAGGTTTGGGAAATGGCCGAAAAAGCCATTATCGAGGCTTGCGAAGAAAAGGGGCTGAAGGCTGTGGTCGAATATGGTGAAGCCGCTTTCTACGGTCCCAAGCTCGACTTTATGGTAAAAGACGCCTTGGGTCGCCGCTGGCAGTTGGGTACCATCCAAGTGGACTACAACCTGCCCGAACGCTTCCAGCTGGAATATGTGGGCAGCGACAACCAGAAATATCGTCCCGTGATGATTCACCGTGCACCTTTCGGTTCTATGGAACGCTTCATCGCCGTGCTTATCGAGCATACCTGCGGCAAGTTCCCGCTTTGGCTCACGCCCGACCAGGTAGTGGTAATGCCTATCAGCGAGAAGTTCAACGACTATGCCAACGAGGTGGCCAAGACGCTGAACAAGCAGGATATCCGCACCATCGTGGACGACCGCAACGAAAAGATTGGCAAGAAGATTCGCGACAACGAGCTGAAACGTATCCCCTATCTGCTCGTCGTAGGCCAGCAGGAAATGGAAAATAACGAAGTTTCCGTAAGAAAACAGGGTGGAATTGACTTGGGAAAGAAAAAAATTGCTACTTTTGCGGCCGATTTAATTGCAGAGGTGGACAAAATGATGAACGTCATCTAGCAAAACCAAGCTGATAATTAACTATTTAACATTACTAACGCAAAGACATTGAATGAAGAGTGACGATTTAAAATTTCAGTACCGAATCAACTCCGCCATCCGCGAAAAAGAAGTTCGCCTGGTGGGAGAGAACGTAGAGCAGGGCGTGTACGGTATCGCACAAGCTTTACACCTTGCAGAAGAGCAAGGACTTGACTTGGTTGAAATCTCGCCTAATGCAAAGCCTTGCGTTTGTCGGATAGTTGATTATCAGAAGTTTTTGTATCAGCAACGCAAGCGTCAGAAAGACCAGAAGGCCAAGGCTACCAAGGTTGTCGTCAAGGAAATCCGTTTCGGCCCCCAAACCGACGACCACGACTACAACTTCAAGTTGAAGCATGCCATCGAATTCCTCAAGGAAGGTTCCAAAGTCAAGGCCTACGTATTCTTCCGTGGACGCGCCATCATGTTCAAAAACCAAGGCGAAGTGCTTTTGCTCCGTTTTGCCAACGACCTTGAAAATTACGGCAAGGTCGAGAGTATGCCCGTTCTGGAAGGCAAGCGTATGATTGTGATGATTGCGCCTCTTTCCAAGAAGAGCGGCGAAGCGCAGAAAGCCCAAAAGAAAGCCGAGGCTGAAGCCGATGCCAAACAACAAGGATAGACACCGTGTGAACGGCTTATCAATAATTATTTATCAATACAAATCTAAAAGTAAACATCATGCCTAAGATGAAAACTAACTCCGGTTCAAAAAAGAGGTTTGCCCTTACCGGAACAGGTAAAATCAAAAGAAAACATGCTTTCAAAAGTCACATTCTGACCAAGAAGACCATCAAGCAAAAACGTAACCTTTGCCACACCTCTATGGTTGACAAGACCAACGTTGAGGCCGTACGTTCTTTGTTGGCTTTGAAATAAGCTGTTTCTGAATGAATTACTTTATTATTTAACCGAATGCATAGCCACCAAGTTCAAGTACAGTTTGACGCTATCATTCAAAAAATGAATTAACATGCCTAGATCAGTAAATCACGTTGCTTCAAGAGCAAAAAGAAAGAAAATCCTTTCATTGACCAGAGGTTATTTTGGATCAAGAAAAAATGTTTGGACCGTTGCCAAGAACACTTGGGAAAAAGGTTTGACCTATGCTTATCGCGACCGTAAGGCCAAGAAACGCGAATTCCGCGCTTTGTGGATTCAGCGTATCAACGCCGCCGCCCGCTTGGAAGGTTTTTCATACAGCCGCTTGATGGGTGCGTTGCACAAAGCCGGTATCGAAATCAACCGCAAGGTTTTGGCCGACTTGGCTATGAACGAACCCCAAGCTTTCAAGGCTATCGTTGAGAAAGCCAAGAACGCCTAAATCGGGTCTTCCGAAAAAATATTTCAAAAAAAAACTGCTGTAGTGAATACTACGGCAGTTTTTTTTATACATTTGTGTCCAAGTCGTGCTGATAACATTTTGGGAAACTCATCAAATTTATCAAAACACCGAGACTTGCTTGGCCTCCCAATGGCGGGCTACAATCTTTAAGATTGCTGTAGTGGCACAGTAGATTACAAAGGAAGGTCGGCGCTCAAATCTTGTTACTCGGAGTTTTCGCAAATCAAACAGCACGACTTTTTTTGTACCTACACGAGTCGCTTAGCGTCTTTTCGAGCGGACTTTTCCCACTCCGTTCACCGAAGAACTCAGCTTGTCCACCTTCAAATCGACAATATCCACATCGCCGGCACCATTGATTTTGATATCGGCTTCTTTGGCCGTGCCATGCAGTTCGGCATCGCCGGCTCCGTTGATGGTCAGGATGAGACTCTTGCAGTTCAAGCCATCGATGTCCAAATCGCCCGCTCCGTTCACGCGTACCGTCACTTCGTCGGCATGCAGGCCATGGATATCGGCATCGCCGGCACCATTCACTTTCATATTGAAACTGTCATCGCAACGGATACCCTGTTCGGCTTCGAAATCGCAGGCGCCATTCACGGACACAGAACGCAGCTTGCGGCTGGAAACATAGACATCCACCTCGCCCAAACGTTTGAGACGGGCCTCTTTGTCGAGACTCAATACCAGCGTATTACCGTCTTGTTC
>CAYRHC010000098.1:0-6193 GCA_964423935.1 uncultured Bacteroidales bacterium
GCTCGGTGGGGAAGGGGCCGCTGCCCACGCGGGTGCAGTAAGCCTTGAAGATGCCGTAGACCTTGCCGATGCGACGGGGAGCAACGCCCAGACCCGTGCAGGCTCCGGCGCAGATGGTGTTGGATGAAGTAACGAAGGGATAAGAACCGAAATCCACATCGAGCATGGTGCCCTGGGCTCCTTCGCACAAAACCTTGCAGCCTTCGTCAACGCGGTGGTTGATGTAGTGTTCGCTGTCGATAAACTCAAACGTCTTCAGACAGGCAAGGCCTTCCATCCATTCGGCTTCGGCTTTGGCCAGCGCCTCGGTATCCACCTGATAGCCCATTTGCTTGAGCACTTGCAGATGACGTTCCTTGCAGGCTTGGTATTTTTCTTCAAAATCAAGTTCGATATCACCAACACGAAGACCGTTGCGGCTAATCTTGTCGGTGTAGGTAGGACCGATGCCCTTGCCCGTGGTGCCGATTTTGCCCTTGCCTTTGGCTGCCTCGTTGGCGGCGTCCAACAAACGGTGCGTGGGCAGAATCAGGTGGGCTTTCCTGGATATCTTCAGACGGTCGCGCAGTGGATGTCCGCTAGCTGCCAACTGCTCTATTTCGGCTTGGAACAAGGCGGGGTCCAGCACCACGCCGTTGCCGATAACGTTTACTTTGTTGCCTTGGAAAATTCCCGAGGGGATAGAACGCAACACATATTTATTGCCTTCGAACTCAAGGGTATGACCAGCATTCGGACCGCCTTGGAAGCGGCAGACCATTCCGTAACCAGGGGTAAGGAAGTCAACCACTTTACCCTTACCTTCATCGCCCCATTGCAGGCCTAACAATACATCAATGCTCATATTGGATTTTTTTGCGATAGTTTTTAACGGACAAATGTACACTAATATTTGCACATTATCAGCAATCATTCAAAAAAAGAAGCACCCTTGAATCTGCTGTCAGATAACAGACTCAAAGGTGCCGCTTAAGATGGGCGTAAAATGCCTTGGGCTAAATGCTTTGTTCTATGTTCCAAACGAAAGCCCTGACACCGACTTCCTGGTTGCGCAGGTCGAGACGGTGAACGCAGTCGAGCAAATCGGCCACTTTGCTGTCTTCCACCACCGTGATGATGGCGGAATTCATCTCGGGCCAGGTGTGCGTGCCGCGACGCGGCTGTCCGTCAACCGAACCGCGTCCCTGAACCTGTTCGAAAAAGGTGAACCCGTTGATTTTCAGCTGGTCGAGCATATATTCCACGCGGCTGGTATTGGCTTGGTTGAATATGATGAATACGGCTTTCATAACATTACTTTTTAGTCTTGATTTGCATGAAGATGAAGTTCTTGCGGTCGCGCTCCTCTTTGTCGCGTTCGCCGTGGCGGCTCATGATGGCATACATGACGGGCACCACAATAAGCGTAATGAAGGTCGAAACCGTCAGACCGCCGATAACCACGATACCCATAGGCCGCCACATTTCAGAGCCGGAACCCTGGCTGAGAGCCATAGGCACCATACCAAGAATGGTGGTGAAGGCAGTCATCAGTACAGGACGCAGACGCGATGCTCCCGACAGCTCGATGGCTCTGTTCAGTTCGTAGCCACGGTCGCGCATCAAGTTGGTGTAGTCTACCAGCACGATACCGTTCTTTACCACGATACCCACCAGCATGATACAAGCTAGCGCGCCAATCATATCGAGCGAGGTGCCGGTAATCCACAGCGACAGGATAACCCCCGTAAAGGCAAAGGGCACGGAGAACATGATGATGGCAGGTTTCATGTACGATTCGAACTGCGAAGCCATCACCACATATACCAGCATGATAATCAGCAGGAACAAAGTGATCATGTCACCGAAACTCTCCTGTTGGTCTTCGTAGTCGCCGGCCAGACGGTAGGTGATGCCGTTGGGAATGTCCATCTTGCTCATTTCCTGCTCAATAGACATGGCCAATTCGCCAAGAGAAGTGCCGTAAGGCGATACGCTCACGGTGAGGTAACGTTGACGGCTCTTGCGGGTGATGGTAGGCGGTGCCCAGTATTCGCCGACGCTGGACACTTCGCTCAGCTTGACATTGTTGCCTGTGGCGGTTGGAATACTGATATCCAGCAACTTGGAGATACTGTTGCGGTCTTCTTCCTTGAGACGTACCACAATATCGTATTCATCACCTTCTTCCTTGAGATAGCCCACGCTCATACCGTTCACGCGGTTGCGCACATAGTTGGCAACTGTAGAAGAGCTCAGTCCGTGACGCGAAAGCTTTTCCTTGTCGACAGTGATAAGCAGTTCCACGCGGTCGCGGTCGCGGCTTATCTGGATGTTGCGGGCACCGGGAACGTTCTGGGCCACTTGCTGCTTGACCTGTTCGGCCAAAAGGCTGGTGGCGGTAAAGTCGTAGCCGTAGATTTCGATATCCACCGTCGAAGAGGAACCGCCGCTCATGCCGCCGCTCACCACGGCTTGCGAGTCGATGATTTCGGGGTAGTTTTCCATTTCCTTGCGAAGCACTTCGGCAATTTCCGTGATGCCGCGCTTACGCTCATATTTCTTGCTGCAAGTGATGTTCATCGAAATCTTGTAGTTGCTCGTCGAAGAGAACATGGCAGCCACACCCGACTCGTCGTTGGTGCCGGCCGAAGTGGAGATGATTCTGATTTCGGGCACCAGCTCGTAGAAGCGTTGTTCCAGGCGGCGTGCCGTCTTGAGGGTCTCCTCGATGCGAGAACCGGGTTGCAGTTCTACAGTGACGGAAATACGGCCGTTGTCGCGCTGCTGCATGAAGTCGGTACCGATTTGTCCCGTCAGGGCAGGGATAAGCGAGGCGGCGAAGATGACGAAGCACACCGTCAGGGTAAGAGCCTTGTGCTGCAAGCAGGCGTGCAGGGCTTTGGCATACCATTGGTCGAGCTTGTCGAGCCAGGCAACCACATGCTTGTCGTACCAATTCTTCTTTTCCTGCACTTCCACTATCTGTCCGTCAACCACCTTGACTGGCTTCGACTTGAGCAGCTTTGAGCAAAGCATAGGTGTCAGCGAGATGGCTACGATGGTAGAGGTGGTAGTAACGATGGTGACAATCCAGCCCAGTTCCTTGAACAGGATACCGGCCATACCGTCCAGCATGGTAAGCGGAATGAATACGGCGGCCAGCACCAAAGTGGTAGCGATAACCGAAACCCAAACCTCGTTGGTGGCGTAGATAGAGGCTTCCTTAGGACTGGCTCCGCGGTCGATATGTTTGGAAATGTTCTCGAGCACCACAATGGCGTCGTCCACCACCATACCGATGGCCACAGACAGCGAACACAGCGAAATGATGTTCAGCGAACTGTCCACGAACAGCAGGTAGATGAAGGCGACAATCAGCGATATAGGAATGGTGAGCGAAATAATCAGTGCCGCACGCCATTTTCCCAGGAAGAACAATACCACCAGCACCACAAAGAGCAGGGCATAGAGGATGGACTCTTCCAAAGACGAAATGGAGTTCTGGATATCTTCAGCACTGTCGTAGATTTTTTCAATATGGATATCGCTGGGCAAAGTCTTGCTGGCACTCTTGATTTCCTTTTCGAGGTCCTGGCAGATTTGCACCGTATTGGCACCCGAGCGCTCGGTTACCATCATACGGACAGCTTCGCGACCGTTCACTTTCTCGTCGAGGCTCAAGTCCTTGATAGTGTCGCGTATGGTGGCGATGTCGCGCACGAAAACCTGACGGCCGTCGGCGGTGGTGCTTACCACGATGTTGCCGATTTCGCTGCTCTCCACGTATTCGCTACGCAGCTGCACCTGATACTGCTCCTTGTCCATTTTGAGCGTACCGGACGACAGGTTCAGGTTGTTGGCGCTGATGGCGCTGCCCACCGTTTCCAAGGTGAGACCATAAGCGTCCATCTGGGCCTGGTCGAGTTCCACGTAGACGTAACGCTCGGGCGTGCCGGAAAGAGTCAGGTTACCGATACCGTCCACACGGTTGAGCACAGGCAGCAACTCGTCGTTCAAGATACGGTCAAGACCGGGATAGCTCTCGTCGGCCGTGATGGCATATTGCGCAATAGGCGACGAACTGGAGTTGAACTTGAAGATAAAAGGCGTAGAACATCCGTCGGGCAGGTTGTCCTTGATCATGTCCACGCTCGAGCGGATATCGTTGATGACTTCGTCCAAGTCGGTGCCCCATTCGAATTCCATGAACACCATGGAGATATTGTCCTTCGAAGAAGAAGTGATCTCCTTCAGACCGTCGATGGAGTTCAGCTGGTTTTCCATCAGCTTGCTCACGTTGGTTTCCACTTCGCTGGCACTGGCACCCGCGTAGGTGGTCATAACGGTGGCGTAGGGCGGGTCCATTTCGGGGAATTCATCGATAGGCAGCCTGCTGAAACAGAAGATACCCACGATGATGACGGCTACAAAAATCAAGATGGTTGTAACCGGTTTGTTAATCGCTGTTTTGTAGATACTCATAGCTCAAGCACTCAATCGTTGACAATTTCCAGTTTGGCACCGTCTACCAGACGCGCCTGGCCTACGCAGACAATTTCGGTGCCTTCGCCAATCTCATCGGCAGAGATTTCAATCAATTCGTCGAAGCGGGTGCCTATCTGCACGCTCACGCGCTTGGCAATGCCGTTCTGGTTGATGAAGATATAGCGGTCGTTGGAACCGGTCAGTTTCATAACAGCCTGATAGGGAGCCAGAATGACGTTCTCATTACCCAAAGACAGCGTGCTGGTGGCGTACATGCCCGGGCGCAGACGTTCGTCCTTGTTGGGAATATTGAGCTTCACTTGGAAAGTGTGTGAGTTGGCATCGATGGTGGGGTAGACCAATTCGATGGTGGCGGGGAAAGTTTCGTCCTTGTAGATGCTCGATTTCAAGCTCACCTTCATGCCGGCTTTCACCAAAGGAAAATACGACTCGGGCACGCTTACCAGCGCCTTGAGCTTGTTTATTTGGGTCAGCACCAGAATGGCCTGGCCGCTGTAGAGTTCGCCGTCTTCGTAGTTCTTGGCCGAAATGACACCTTCGAAAGAAGCCTTCACAAAAGTGTTTTCTTCCAGAAACTTGAGCGATTCCTTGGTCTGGTCGTAGCTGAGCTTGGTCTGGTCGTAGCTCTGTTGCGATACGCTGCCCGAAGCTTTCAGCTTGTCCATACGCTGCATTTCGGTCTTGAGGTTAGAGAAAGTCAGCTTGGTGGTGTTGTACTGGTTTTGGTCCATACGCACCAGATTGGCACCGGCCTTGACCTTGTCGCCCACCTCGACATAAATCTTCTCGATGCGACCCGTGATGGAAGGAGCCACATTCTGGGTTTCGTAACCTTGAAGGATGGTGGAAATCTCTATTTCACGCGTAATTTCAGTACTGTGCAGCGTATAAGTCTGCACCTTTTCGACACGTTCTTCCTCTTTGTTGTTGCCGGATTTTCCGCCTTGACAGGCAGACATCAGTAAACTTACGGCTATCAGTCCGAATAGTGGAAAGGAATGTTTCATAATATAATGGTATGTTTTTGTTTTGACGGTGGATTATTTGTTCAGCAGTTCTTCCAGGGCAATCTGGGCGTTCACCAGTTCCAGCAGGGCCTGAACGTAGCTGCTCTGGGCCGAGATGAGGTTGTTGCCGGCATTGGTCAAGTCCAGACTGGCGGCTGCACCTACTTCGTATTTGTTGGAAATATTGTCGAAAATCCTTTGGGTGACATCGATATTCTTCTTTTGCGTGTCGTAGGTTTCGTAGGCAGTGCTTAGGTTGTAGCAAAGCTGGCTGTGCTGTACGCGCAGGGCGTCTTCGGTGTCGGCCATGGTGTTGAGCTGCTTCTCGTAGTCGAACTTGGCGGCCTGTATCGATTTGGCCTTGGAAAGGCTGGTAAAGAGCGGTATGCTGACGGAAACGCCCACCATATTAGGCGGTGTCATGTTCATGCCTTCGTCCTGGCCGAAATAGGTTTTGGCCGAATACTGGTAATAGGCGCTCAGCTGCGGGCCGGTGCTCCATTTCTGGGCGGCCAGCTGCTTCTTCGACAGAGCGGTGTTCTCCTTGAGCAACTGGTAGCTGTAATTGTTGTCGAGCACGAATTCTTCGCTAAGCAGGGCAAAGGCTTCGTCGATATTGAGCAAATCGTCGATGGTCTGAGTAAGGACGATCTCGGTCTGCACGTCCACGCCCAATTGCAGACGCATGGAGTTGTAGA
>CAYRHC010000099.1:0-6179 GCA_964423935.1 uncultured Bacteroidales bacterium
TCCCAATACGAAGGCAGTTTGTCGATAAGGCCGGCCTTGATAAGACCCAGCGGCGTAGCACCCGTGGTAGCATCCACCACCGAAGCGGTAGCGCCCGACATGGCGGCTTCTTGAGCTTTCAGTTGAAACAGGGTCTTGGGCCAAGTGGTCATTTGCTGCGGGAAGGAAACCAGCAGGAATACACGGCCCACCAGCGCGGGGTTGAAGACATTGTTGCCCAATCCGCCGAAAGACATCTTGGCAACGCCGATGGCCACCAAAGCACCGATTACCACTATCCACCAATCGATATTGGAAGGCAGGTTGAAAGCCAGCAACAGACCGGTCAGCATAGCCGAGCCGTCGGTAATGGTAAGCTTGTCGCGCTTCATCACATACTTGGTGATGAGCCACTCGAACAGTACGCAGGAGGCTACCGAAATCAGGCTTACCCAAAGCGCGTTCCAGCCGAAGAATACCAACGACACGATGAATGCCGGTACAAGCGCGATAAGCACATTGTACATATTCTTGGACACGCTGTCGCCACTATGGATGTGCGGCGACATTGACACATATAATTTGTTTCCCATAATCGTTATTGTTGTTTACGTGAACGTATGATGGCACCCACCTTGGCCTTGCCTATGCGCAGGTAGTCGAGCAGAGGACGGTGTGCGGGACAGGTAAAAGTGCAGCAGCCACATTCGATACAATCCATGATATGTAGCTTCTCGAGGCCTTCCCAATCTTTGTGTTCGGAGAGAGAACCCAACAGATAAGGTTCCAGTCCCATGGGGCAGGCGGCAACGCACTTGGCGCAACGGATACAGTCGGAAGCCTCGCCACGGACACTTTCCTGCTCATCCATCACCAGAATACCGGAAGTACCCTTGGCAACGGGAGCGTCGAGGCTGGCCAAGGCCTTACCCATCATGGGGCCGCCGGAGATAACCTTGCCGGCCGTTTCGGGAAGTCCGCCCGCGAAAGCAATCATATCGTTGACAGAAGTACCGATGCGTGCACGGAAGTTGCCGGGATTGGTCAGACTCTTGCCCGTAACGGTAACGATACGCTCAATCAGCGGCTTGTTCTTTTGTACGGCTTCGTAAATGGCAAACACCGTACCCACGTTTTGCACCACGGCACCCACTTCGATGGGCAGCGCACCCGAAGGCACCTGACGACCGGTGGTGGCCTCAATCAGCTGTTTTTCGCCGCCCTGCGGATAATGCATTTTCAGTGGCATCACCTCTATGTTGGCATAGGGCTGGGCAAGATGCTGCAACAATTCGATGGCATTGGGCTTGTTGCATTCTATGCCGATAACGGCGCGGTTCACGTTCAAGGCCTTCATCAGAATGCGGATACCCACCATGATTTCGGGCCCCTTTTCCAGCATCAGACGATGGTCGGCAGTCAAGTAGGGTTCGCATTCAACGCCGTTCACCACCAGCACTTCGGCCTTCTTGCCGGGAGGCGGTGTCAGCTTGACGTGTGCGGGGAAACAGGCGCCGCCCATACCGACGATACCGGCTTCGTTAATTTTCTTGACAATATCGGCGGGTTCGAGCGTGCATTCGCTCAGCAAATCGTCGGAGCGGTCTATACCCTCTACCCATTCGTCACCTTCCACATCGATAAAGATGGCAGGACGCGGATAACCGCTGGCATCTACCACTTCGCCTATCTTGTTTACCTTACCCGATACGGGCGAATGTATATTGGCCGACACGAATCCACCGGCCTTGGCCAGAAGTTGGCCCGTCTTGACCGACATTCCTTTTTCTACCACAGCTTGGGTAGGAGCACCAATATGCTGGCCGAGCAATACTACCGCCTGCTTGGGGAGCGGCATGTCGACGATAGACTTGCCGGCAGTCAGCTTACACTCTGGCGGATGCACACCGCCTATTGTAAAAGTTTTCATTATGGTAATGGTTTTGATAATTCTGCTTAGTGAGTTAAGGGTTCAGCGGCAACCTTGGGAGCCTCAGCCTTGGGAGCGGCAGAAGCCTCAGCCTTGGGAGCGGCAGGGGCCTCGGTCTTGGGCTTGCGGGGCGGGAAGTTCAGCGCATGGATGGCACCCGTGGGGCAAGCCTCTTCGCACTTGCGGCACAGACGGCACTTGTTGTAGTCGATATAGGCGACATTGTTGTCCATGGTGATGGCCTCGAACTCACATACCTTCTGACACTTGGCGCAACCGATGCAGGCAGCAGCACAGGCTTTCTTGGCCACGGCACCCTTATCGTGGTTGCGGCAAGCCACATAGAGCCTTCTCGATTTTGGACCTTTGTTGCGCAGTTCAAGCAAAAGCTTGGGGCAGGCTTTGACGCAAGCACCACAAGCCGTACACTTGTCTTCGTCAATTTCGGGCAGCTGCGTCTCGGGGTTGATAGACAAAGCGCCGAACTGACAAGCACCGACACAGTCGCCAAAGCCCAGACAGCCGTAGCTGCAACCCGTTTCACCGCCATACAAGGCAGCTGCCACAGCGCAGGTAGAGGCACCGTCGTAATGGTTCAGTTTGGGTCGGTTGGCACAAGAACCGTTGCATCGCAGCACAGCCACCTTGGGAGCGGCGGCTGTCGTTTCCATACCCAGGATAGCGCCCACTTTGGTCATAACCGGTGCTCCACCCACGGGGCAAAGCATGTTGTCCAAGCTGGTGCTCTTGACGCAGGCCTCGGCGAAACCCCTACAACCGGGATAGCCGCAACCGCCACAGTTGGCACCGGGCAGAACTTCCTGAACTTGATCGATGCGAGGATCTTCTTCCACATGAAAAGCCTTGGCAGTCAAGAAAAGAACCAAGGCGAGAAGCAAACCTATGCTTCCTAGCACAATCAATGCAATTACAATCGCATTCATAATATTATTTATTCAGTTAATAGATTGTCGGAATCTTTATCGTCGTCGCGAATTTCGAAATGGAAACGAGTCTTCAGACGATGGCGCAGCGCGTAAAGCACCGCCGCATAAGGCAGCAGCACCGCCAGCGAAGCAATGGCCGCCACAGGTTCGTTGCCGGGCGCAATCCAAGTGAGGCAAAGCACCAGCACAGCCACTACCAGCAACATGGGCAGCACATAGGCCAGCCCCACGGCTTTCATGCCCATGGAGGCACTGCCCTCGACGGTTACCGTGTCGCCAATGGCCAGCGGGCGGGCGGGCCGTCTGACGCGAATAAGCTTTTCTTTGGTTTCGGCCGAAGCGCAAATGGTCTTGGCATGGCACATCTCACAGGCCGAGGCCTGAAGTATGCGCACATCCACCTCTTCGTCGCCGATTTCGACCACCGTTCCGATGTGACTGATTTTGTCCATAGCTCCAGACGCTTAGTATCTGCGTTTTTTAGCCTGTTCGCGGGCCTGCTGGCGCTGCAGCTTCTGGGCCTCTTCCAGACGTTGTTGGAATGACGACTTCTTGACAGGTTTGTTTTGGTTGAGCACCATCTGCTCCCTTATCTTGTCCTCGTTGATGAACAGGCGGAACAGGTAGGTCTGGGCAATGGTAAGCAAAGATGAGAAGAAATAGTAGAAGCTAAGACCGGCGGCGTACTGGTTGAACATAAAGAAGAACATCACCGGCATCAGATACATCATCGCCTTCATGCCAGGCATACTCTGGTCGGTGCCGGCCGAACTGATTTTGGTGCTGAGCATGTTGGTAAGGGTCATCAGCACGCAGAACAGCGAAATATGGTTACCGATAAGGCCACTGATAACGGGAATATGAGCCTTCCACGAGACGATGGCATCGTAGGTGGAGAGATCCTGACACCAGAGGAAGCTTTCCTGACGCAGCTCAATGGATGCTGGGAAGAACCAGAACATGGCCACCAGCACGGGGAACTGGAGCAACATCGGCAGACAGCCTCCCATGGGGTTAATGCCCGTCTTCTTGTAAAGGTCCATGGTAGCCTGCGAACGTTCGGCCGCTTTGCTGTCGCCGGGATACTTGGCGTTGATGGCATCGATCTGCGGCTTGAGCAGACGCGTCTTGGTAGACGACATAAGCGACTTATACGTGAGCGGGAAGATGATAATCTTGATACAGAGCGTCATAAGCATGATGATGACACCGGCGCTCGAAATAAATTTGCCGAAAAGGCGGAACATGGGCAGAATGAGCCAAGTGCTCACCCAACGGATAATGCTGCCGCCCAGCGGAACCAGACGGTCGAGTTGCAGACGGTCGGCCTTGTCGACACCCTTGTCGTAAGACTTCAGAATATCGTACTTGCTGGGGCCGAAATAGAAATTGAAATGCGCTTCGCGGATGCCACGCATATTGAAGGCGGCCTGCGAGCGCATGGTGTAGCTTTTGATGTAAGGCGAGCTTTCCGGCTCAACCTGCGAAGAAAGCTCATTGGAGGTAAAACCGTCCTTGTTGATGAACACAGCCGTAAAGAACTGGTCTTTGCAAGACACCCACGACAGGCGGCTGCTGATTTCCTTGTGGTCGTTCTTGCTCTCGCGCAGCTTTTCCACATCGTCTTCGGTGTACTTGTACTGCATCATGGCGTAACGGTTGGCGAACTTACGGCCGCGTTCCTGAGCGCGCATCTTCACATTCCAGTCGATATCGATGCTGTTGGTACCCATCGAAATCATATTTTCCAGTCCCTGGCCCTTGACATCGAAAGACATCATGTAGTTGTCGGGCTGCAAGGTGTAGATATAGTCGAGATAGCTGTCTTCGTTCAAGGCCAGACGGAAGACGAATTCCAGCGGATTGCCCGTTTCGATGCGGGTAAAGTAGACATCGCCCGTGCGAACCACGCGGCTCTCGTTGGTGACCAAGGTCATGGAGAATTCCGAAGTGGCTTCATCGAAAAGTATCAAAGGCAGAGAATCGCCCGTGACAAAGTCTTTCAAGCGCACCGACGCAATGCGGCCGCCCTTGCTTGCCATGGTGAGTTCCATCAAGTCGTTCTCGAAAGTGTAGTGTTGGTTTTCGCCCTTTACCAGCGGGGCGTAGGCTCCGTATTGCTTACTCAGTTGTACATCGAGGTCGGCTTGCTGTTCCCGGTTCAGCTGGTGCTGGGCCTGTTGTTCCACGGCCTGACGTATCAGGGCTTCTTGGCGGGCCGTCTCGGCCTGTACCATAGCGATGGAATCCTGGCGGCGGGCTTCTTCGATTTGTGCAGCGGTAGGTTTATTGAAAAAATAGGAGCCTATCAGTATGATGATAATCAGTATAAATCCAATGACAGTCTGTTTGTCCATGCGTAACGATAATGTGTAATGATAATGTGCTGTGGAGCGCTTCTAATAATTATTGTTAAATCCTTTAAAGCCGCAAAGGTAGGAATATTTTCTTATGAAAATGCATTATATTTGCATGAATTTTTGAGGCGAAATCATGCATTTGAAGAACCTGCTGATACTAAGTTTTTTAAACCTTTTCTTCTACCCCACCGCTTTGGAAGCAGCCATTCCGCACCGACTCACGCTGGAGCATCATTCCGTTGCGGAAGCCCCTGCCGACACCCTTAGCCACCTTGATTCGCTCATGCTCGAAGAGAACCGTTACCGTTTTCCCGACACCCTTTATACGCTGGGCCGTGAACTGGAAGCCCAAGTTGCCCAAGGCGATTCCATACTGGACGTGCTGTCGCATTACACACCCTCTTACCGCGGACCGCGCGAACCCAGCGACATTCAGCGCTATTACGCCCGCTACAACCTGATGAAACATCGCGTCCATCCCGCAGCGGCCAGCTTGCCCAAGAACATCGACAGTGAATATCCGGCCGCCAACCCGCTGTTTATGCCGCCCGTTTTCGATGCCTATCGCGACGATATGAAACTGAAAAGGCCCTTGGTATTCGGTCACGGCCAAGAAGCCAACGCATCCCACCCCGATGCCGAACAGTACATACAGGACCTGCGCCACGAGGTAATGCATCAAGTGGAACGCGAGCATTTCGGTTGTTTCCGCTACAGCACCGCCGACATTCCCCGTTACGAACGCATCGAAGTAATGCTGGAAGCCAAACGTCCCATGCACATCGACAATGCGCCTCAATTGGAGTTCCAGCCCATGCGTGGCGAAGTGAAGTCCATCAAGCCCAAATACACCTATTGGGACATTCGCGGCCGCATCAGTGCCCAGATGACGCAAACTTACATCTCGGAAAACTGGTCGAGCGGCGGCCAGAGCAATATGTCGGGCCTGTACTCCTTTTACTG
>CAYRHC010000100.1:0-6134 GCA_964423935.1 uncultured Bacteroidales bacterium
TTTAATCAGCACCTTGTTGATGTTGACAGAGCCGTCAGACATGATGTTCTTAACAATATACAGACCGGTATTGCCTGCCTGAGGAGCAGCAACCTCTTCGCCACTCAACAGATAGTAACGCTGTGCCACAACGCTGGCAACCACATTTTCCTTCAAGCCGACAGGCGTAGTGCCCAGAAGAACGGTTTCGGTCGTACCATCGGAAACCTTGGTTTCGAGGATGGTTTCTGAGTAGATGAAACCGGCGCAGGTAATCTTGGAACCGCAAGCGTTAACCGTATATTTGCAGCCGGCAAAAACCGGGAAGCGGATAACGCCGGCACCACCCTTTTTAACGTCAGCAGCATCTTTGCCCAAAACAATCTTTTCAGGCCAAACAAGCTGCAGAGAGTCTGCAATTGAAAGCTGATTGAATTCGCCATGGCCCTGCATGGTGTAGCTCAAGATAGTACCCCAAGGCGAATCAGGGCAATGCATAGCGAAATCGTAACCGATAAGGGTGCCTTCTTCGCCTACCAAGTAAGTCTTGTTAGAAGAAGCCTTGTGGAAAACATACAGATAGCCGTCCTTGGCAACTTCGAACGACAGGAAAGCGCCGGTAGCAGGAACAGTAGCGGTAGCATCGCAGTTGGCACCGTCAACGTTCTTGGGGTTGGTTGAACCTTGGCAAGCCACGTCCAGACCCATAGAAGCCGTACCGACCAAAACAGTCGTCATGTTATTAGCCAAAGCATTGCTGCTCTTGTAGGTATCCTCTGCACCTACCTTCATAGTAACATTGGCCGTCTGAGCCAATACAGTACCAGCAGCTACAGCAACTCCATCAGCAGTAAGACCAGGGGTAGTAACATCTACCTGGCCCACTTCCTGAGCGTTCATACCAAAGGCTACCAAAGCAGCAGCCACAAGCGTAAAGATTCTTTTCATAACAATAAAGTTTAAATAGTTAGTAAAAATGGAGATTTAATTGTTTGTTATTCAATATGAATGACGGTAGACCGGGCGGGTTGCTGCGCCGGCCTACGGGCCGGCGCAGCAACAGCGCATTCGGTATTTATTCGCCAGCTTGTTTTATACCCACAAACTGAAAGTTGTAGGAATAGTTCTTACGGCCCACCTTGACCGATTTTACAAAGGCCAGCATCATTTCGGGCTGTCCATCGGCATTGGTGTAGGTGCGTCCGCGGAAAGAAACGCCGAAGCCGTTTGCTGTACCCGCCAAGTTGGTGAATACGGTGCCGTGATAGCTTTCTTGAGCGATATTGGCCCGCGAGGACATCGCCGTCAGGTTAACACCAGAAGCATCTGCCACACTGACATTTACCACATAAGCGGTGTCGGCAGCAAGGGTTATCGTGCCTTCGGCGTAAGTGGTATCAGCATCGAGAATGCGAGTCCAGGTGCCTACATACACACCGGCGGCATCTTGTTCCGGATGGCCGGTTACCGGCGTATTGTCTACCAGTTGTTCGGGCTCACAAGCAGCGAAACCCCATACAGCCAGACAAGCCACCAAGCAGAAATACAATATTTTTTTCATCTTTATTTCAGTTTTAAAGCATTAATAACCAGGGTTCTGACTGATAGAATCGGCCATGGCCGTGTTCGAGTTGATTTCTTGAACAGGGATGGGACGATACCATTTGGTTTCGCCTTTGTTGTTTCGCATATCATCGGCCGTTTCAATATAGAAGTTGAAGGCCACGTTGTAGCGAACCAGCTGGCGCGTACGGCGAAGATCCATCCAACGTTGCATCTCGGCATAAAGCTCGCGGGCACGTTCGTCCAGAATGAAATCGATCATCGTAATCTCGCCGAAAGACGAAGGCGAACTGTACTGTGGCTGATAGTCGGCCAATCCTGAGATAGCGGACAGACCGGCACGCTGGCGGACAGCGTTCAGGTAAGGCATGGCAGCGGCCTCGCCATTGAGCATATATTCAGCCTCGGCAGCCACCAGATAGATATCGCTGGCATGCAAAAGCACGATATCGCGGTAGCAGTTGTTGTTGTTGCCGTTTTCCTGGATGGTGGCAGGATCGTCCCACTTCTTGACAGGAGGTGTAAAGTTGAGCGAGTTGTCGAGCGTGGCGCGGTTGTAGGTGAAGGTTTCCTTCTTGAGTATCGTACCGTCGTTGTTGAAAGAATATCTGACAACGGGATCCTTCATAATATGAATCAGCGTTGCATTGGCATAGGTGGTGCCGGCAGCATTCTGATGAACGAACAGTCCCTGGTTGGCGGCCAGCCAAGCCTCCATTTCGGCCTCGGTAACATAATGCGGTGCGAAATAGTTGGCAATGGGCAGCGAAGCGAAATTGGCAACATTGTTGTAATAAGCATAGTAGCCGGTCTGACCCCATTCATCGTTGGGAGCATAGTTGGCCAAACGTACCATAAAAGTGGCGTCGTAGCGCTGGTCACCCTTTTCGAAGAGATACAAAGACTTGGCAGAAGGAACCTTGGTAGAAGAAGCCACCTTCAGACCGTTGGCGGCAATCTGGCCGTAGTAGTGAGCGTAGTCGTTCTGCAAACCATGGCCACCTGTAGCCGATTCGCCGGGATAACCTTCGCGTTCGTACTGAACGGCAAAGAAGGTTTCGGGGTTGTTCACTTCGCCGGCAGGACTCCATTTGGTTTCGAAAGACTGCGTCAGCTCGATACCATTGATAGCGGCCTTGGCGGCAGCGGCAGCCTTGGTGAAATAAGCCGTTCCGGTGCGTTCCCAAGTACCTTTTTCCTCGTCAATCTGTCGGGTTTCCAAATCCCAGCCGGCAGCCAGGCAAATCTTGGCCAGAAGAGCATTTACAGCGCGCTTGTTCACCGTACCGTCAAAAGTCTGGTCGGCCAAAGTGGCATCGGCGGCAACGCTCTCAAGGTCGGCAATGATATTGTCGTAAATAGTCTTGAGGTCGGTCTTGGGATACTCACGATTGGCGTTGTTGATATACTTGTCGCTGTAAGGGACAGAACCGAAATGCTGGGTCAGCTGATAGTAACCGTAGGCACGCAGGAAAAGAGCGTCGTCACGGTAGACACAGTCTTCACCGCCGTATTCGAGTATACCGTTGGCATTGTTGATAACTTGGTAGCAGGCCACATAGAAATTCTTGACATCGGAGTTCTCGGGAGCCAAAGAATATTCATGGAAAGGCGTAGCGCCCTTGCCGCGCGAAGGCGTATACAGGTCGGTACCGTCGTCTTGAATAGTATTGGAAGTAGCAATGGCCTTCAGCGACTGAAGAGCATAGACACGGAAAGCGTCCAAACCTTCGGCCGTTCTGAAATAGTCGTAGGCAGTCTGTCCGCCGGCACTCTTGTTTTCGGCTTCCAGAAAGTCCTCGCAAGATGTCAGCGCGAAGAGGGCCGACAAGAGCAATGCACTGAAATATGTAAGTTTTTTCATAATCGTAATGTCTTTAGGTTGCGGTGTCGTTAGAATTTCAGATTAGCACCAATCTGCCAGGTAATGGTACTTGGCGTATCGTTCTTCAAAGAAGCGCTGGCCCATTCGGGGTCGAAACCGATAAAGTCGGTAATGACGAAGGGGTTGGTAACGGTGGTATACAGACGCAGCTTCTCAACACCCACCTTCTTGAGCAAGTTTTTGGAGAAGGTATAACCCAAGGTGATGTTCTTAACCTTGATATAAGAAACATCGGCAATGTGGTTGGTCGTACTCTTCCAATAAGCCGTACCCAAACCGTTGTTGTTGGCACCGTTGTTGGGGAAAGGATAGCTGCCGTAATGCGTGGTTTCCTGATAAACGGGGTTGATATAAGTACCGTCGGGGTTCACACCGTCGCAGTCGATAAGGGTACCTGCAGGAATGTAGTAGTCGGTCTGCAGCTTGGTACGGCCACGGTCGCTAAAGTTGGTGTATTCGCTCAAGAAAGCCGAACGCACATAGCCACCCTGTTTGGTGTAGATGGAAGCCGACAAATCCCAGTTTTTGTAGCTGAGGCTGGTGTTGAAGCTGCCCACCCAATCGGGGTCGGTATAGTACAGACGCTTGTCAGAGTCGTTGATAGTACCGTCACCGTTGCGGTCTACAATGATGGGATTGCCTTCGGTAAGACCATAGCAGGTATAGTAATAGTCATATTCCTTCATGGTGGTGCCGGGGGTCAGGCCTTTCAGACGGGCAATCTCGTTGTCGGGAACCGTCATGTCGCGGTCGCTCACGATACCGTCCCATTCGTAGGTGTAGAAGTTGTTGATAGGCTCACCCACGAACAGTGATTCGTTGGGCAGGTCTTCGCCCGTACCGTTGATTTCGAGCAAGGTATTCTTGTTCTTGGAGAAGGTAAAGGAGGTTTCCCAACGCCAGTCTCTGGTGGAAACGTTCACGGTGGTAAGAGAAATTTCGACACCACGGTTGTTGACGGTACCCACGTTGGTGGTCATTTCCTTGATGTCGCCGCCCGAGGTGGTACCGGCTTCCAAAGGCAGCTGCACGTTGAAGAGCAGGTCGTAGGCCGTCTTGTTGTAGAGGTCGATACTACCGCTGATGCGGTTATTAAAGAAACCGAAGTCCAAACCGGCATTCAACTCGCGCGAAGATTCCCACGACAGCTCGCTATCAACCACACCACTGGGATAGTAAGCAGATACATAAGTGCTGCCCAGCGGATAATAAACGGGACCGCCGACGGTCTGCTGGGTGGCATAGTTGCCGATACCCGTGTTGTTACCGGTAAGACCGTAGCTGACACGCAACTTAAGGTTGCTCAACCAATCGTTCTTGAGGAACTCTTCTTCGGAAATGCGCCAAGCGGCGGCAGCTGAGGGGAAGTAACCCCAACGGTGACCGGGAGCGAACTTGGAAGAACCATCCCAACGTACGGTTCCGGTAAGCATATATTTGCCTGCGTAGGTATAGTTGGCACGCAAGGCATAAGACAGCATGCTGTTTTCGGTATAACTGTTGTTGGAGTCGGTCAGATAAGTACCCGTAGCCAGATTCCACCAATAAGTACCGGCCATCACATCTTGATAAACCAGTTTGATGCTCTCGCTGTTGTATGCTTCCATACTGAACAGACCCATCACATTGATATGATGAACATCGGCGAAAGTACGGTCGTAAGTAACAACGTTGTCCCAAACCCAACCGAAGCTGCGGCTGGTGTTCAAGGTTGCCGTAGAATTCTCGTTATCCACGATGGTATCGTCGAACTGACCCAAGCGATATTGCGAGAAGGTGGGCTGGAAGACGGTTCTCAGCGTCAAGCCCTTGATGGGATTGGCCTGCAGATAGGCATTGCCAAGCACACGATAAGTATCGCTCATCTTGGTCTGGTTCTTCATATAGAGCAAGGGGTTGGTCTGGTCGGAGAACTGATAACCGGTGGTAGAGCCCATAGCCAGATAGTTGCCGGGGTTCTTGTTCAGATTGCCTTCGGCATCGTAGGGCTTGAAGAATGGGTTGGCACGATAGGCGTTCTGTACGCCGGCATCGTTGGCATAGTCGCGGTGGGTAATAGCCAGATTCACGTTGAAACCTGCCGACATCCACTTATTGACTTTGGTATCCACACTACCCTTGAAAGAGTAGCGGTCCATGTCATCACCTTGGGTTACGCCACGTTCGTCGGTATAGCCCACACCCATATGGTAATTCACATCCTGCGACGAGCCGCTCACGGACAGATAATGGTTTTGCTGCAAACCGTCCTGATGTACCATGCTAATCCAGTCGTAAGATTCGCCGCTGGCCAACATTTCCTTAAGCACGGAAGTTTGACGGTCGGCATTCCACAAAGACATCTGCTCGTAGGTGGCCATACCATAGGCGGGACGCCCGCTGGTAGCAGTGGCGGAACCGGCTTCGGCATAACCGAGGAATTTGAGGAAACGATACTGATAGAATTCATCAGCCGTCATGAAATCGGGCATACGGGCAATCTTGGACACACCGTAATAGCCTGCATATTCGATATGGGGCTTGGCCTGCTTGCCGGCCAGGGCCGAACCGCTCTTGGTAGCGACCATTACCACACCGGCAGTACCGCGCGAACCGTAGATGGCGGTAGAAGAAGCATCCTTGAGGACGTCAATCTGGGCAATGTCCGAGGGGTTCAAAAAGTCGATATCATCGCACATAACACCGTCCACTACATACAGCGGCTTGG
>CAYRHC010000101.1:0-6111 GCA_964423935.1 uncultured Bacteroidales bacterium
CAGTTTGCTAAACTGTCGTACTCGATTAGGGTACCGGGGGTTCGAATCCCCCTTCTTCCGCAAAGAACCACTTTGATTTCCGTCAGAGCGGTTCTTTTGTTTTCAGATAACCTCAGCCACCACAAAATTGCTTCCTCCAATAAAGACCAAGTCGTCCGGACCGGCAGCCTGCAAAGCGGCTTGTTTAGCCTCGGACACCGTAGCATAGCACGCTCCTTGCAGCTGAAATTCTGCCGCGAGCTTGGCCAATTCGGTCTCGGGCAAGGCTCGCGTCACCTTGGCACGGGTAAAATAATAATGCGCTTCCTTGGGCAACAGCGCCAGAATATGCCGCACATCCTTGTCGCTGACCACCCCGAAAACGATATGCAGCTCTTGGTGCGGACATTGCCTCATCTGCTGCACCACATGACGTATACCATCCTCGTTATGGCCCGTATCGCAGATGCACAGCGGCTTGGTCTGCAACACTTCCCAGCGGCCGCGCAGTCCGGTGTTGCGTACCACATTGGCGAAACCCCGACGTATGCTCTGTTCGTCTATACGGAAACTCATGGTGAGAATATCAAGCGCCAACAAGGCTGTGCGTATATTCTGACGCGCGTAGTTGGCCTTGAGGGCACAGTCGATATTGTCGGCCAGTTTGCTATAGCGATGTTCTGCCAGACTGCTGCAAAGCGGAGCATGACGCAAACAGGCCTCGGCGCACAGGGTTTCCATCACTTCCGGGCAGTTCTCCCCTACCACCACCGGCACGCCAGCCTTGATAATACCAGCCTTTTCACGGGCAATCTGCGGCAGCGTATCGCCCAGCAGGGCCATGTGGTCGAAGCTGATGCTGGTAATCACCGATAAAATGGGGCGAATAATGTTGGTACTGTCCAGTCGGCCGCCCAAGCCCACCTCAATAATGGCGATATCCACCTTTTCCTGTGCGAAATAACGGAAAGCCATCATGGTGGTCAGTTCGAAGAAAGAGGCGTGAATATCCAACTTGGCCGCGATGAAATCTTCGGTGAAATGGCAAACAGAGGCCTCATCTATCATCTGACCGTTGATGCGGATACGTTCACGGAAATCCTTCAGATGGGGCGAAGTGAAGAGTCCCACCTTATACCCCGCTTCCTGCAAGGTCGATGCCAGCAAACTCGACACCGAACCTTTGCCGTTGGTACCGGCCACATGTACGCAAGGGAAACACTCGTGAGGATGTCCGCACCAGGCGTCCAACACCTCTATATTATGCAGACCCGGTTTGTAGGCACCGGCCCCTATTATCTGATACTGTGGAAGTTGCGTATACAAATAATCCAAACAACTGGCGTAGTCCATTTAAGCGTTTTTTAAAGACAAAATCAAGGCAAATGTAATGCAATTAATTTGTTTTTCGTGCATGAAGCACTACCTTTGCAGGTGATTGACTCATCAAAAAAAACACAAGCTTATGAAAACAAGGAACCTATTGTTCGTGGGATTGACGGCAATGGCATTGTCGCTTAGCTCCTGCAAATCGAATCAGGCCGCCTACAACGCCGCCTACGAAAGAGCCAAAGCCCAACAGGAAGCCGCCCAGCAGGCCGAACCCGGCAAGCAGGAAAGCATTGAGGTGGTAGAAAAGAGCTCCATTAAGGAAGCTTCCGAAAACATCGAGATATTGGACAAGAGCAAAGCCAACGGCAATTATGGCGTAGTCATCGGTAGTTTTATCAATCGCACCAACGCCGAAGGACTCCAGAAACGCATGATTGAGCAAGGCTACAGCCAGTGCGTCCTGGGTCAGAACGACAAACTGATGTACCGTGTCATCGTGGCTTTCTACCCGGTAAAAGCTGATGCTCAGGCCAAAGTGCGCGAACTGTCGAAAGACTTCCCCGATGCTTGGATTTTAATCAAAGAATAATTCCTTCACATTTTGCACATTCATACAGAATATCTTACCTTTGCGGCCGAAATCCAAAAGCAGTGAAGCTCCTCTTTTTATGGGCGGAAAGCTTTGGATATTAACGTTTTTATATTTTAGCTATGATTGAAAAAATCGGTCAGAACGCCGGTGCTGTATGGACCGCTCTGAACAACGCTAACTGCGCAAAATCCTTGAAAGAAGTGAAAAAACTGTGCAAACTTACCGAGAAAGACATGTACGCTGCTTTAGGCTGGCTGTCACGCGAAGGCAAGCTTGTTTTCAGTGAAGTTGAAGGCGAAGTATTCGTAGCACTAAGCTAAGGAATCTGAAAGTCCCGATAAAAACGGGGGCCGGCGATGCAATCGCCGGCCCCCGTTTTTTCACGCAAGCGCATCGTTCACGCAAGCACAGTTCCGATATACGCCAGCAATTCGTCACGACCCCGTTTTTTTTCGGCCGAAGTCAAGAAAATCTCCGGCAGTTCCTCCCAATTCTCCATCAACTTGGTTTTGAAAGCCTTAAGGTTGCGTGCAAGTTCAGCCTGCGAAACCTTGTCGGTCTTGGTCATCACTATGGCAAAAGGCACGCCCGTCTCGCCCAAGAAGTCGATGAAATCGAGATCAATTTGCTGCGGTTTCAGTCTGGCATCCACCAAAACGAACAAACAATAAAGCTGCTCACGATGCTCCACATAGCCGGTAATCATATCGTGCAGTTTCTCACGTTGCTGCAGCGACACCTGGGCATAGCCATAGCCGGGCAGGTCTACCAAATGCCAGGCATCGTTGATTTTGAAGTGGTTGATAAGCAGCGTCTTGCCAGGTTTGGACGAAGTCTTGGCCAGCCCTTCGCGCTGACAAAGCATATTGATGAGCGAGGACTTGCCCACATTGGAGCGTCCGATAAAGGCGATTTCGGGCATATCGGCAGTCGGACAATGCTGATAGTCGGCACTGCTGACGACAAAGTTCGCGCTTTTAATTTCCATAGGCAGTCAATTTGGACGATGGCCGGTTTTTTCCGCTCCACCAAAGGAGAACAAAGGTAATCAAACCGTTTATCATCAGCAATTCGTAGCCGAAGACATAGCCCCAATAATGCGTGCTAACATACTGCAACAGAGCGCAAAGCACGGGAGCAAGCACCGCCACATACGGTGTTGCACGGTCGTTGATGGAGGCTTTGGTGCAAAGACCCAGAGCATACAGTCCCAGCAAAGGTCCGTAAGTATAACCGGCTATCACATAAATGGCATCAATCAGGCTACCGCTATTCACCGCCCTGAATATCAAGATGATAATCAGCATCAGCAGCGAGATGGCCACATGAACGACCCGGCGCAATGGCTCATTTTTAGGCTGGTTCAGAATATCGACACAGAAGGATGTAGTCAAGGCCGCCAAAGCCGAATCGGCCGATGAAAAGGCAGCTGCAATGATGCCGATAAGGAAGATGACAGAAGTGGCTTGCCCCAAATAACCCTGAGTGGTGAGTACAGGCAGGATATCGTCGTTGCGGACCGGCAACGCTATCCCTTTTTGTTGGGCGAAGATCAGCAAGAGTATTCCCAGCGACAGAAAGAGAAAATTCACTGGAATAAAGGCGAAGCCATAGCAATAGACATTGCGCTTGGCATCTTTCAGGTTGTTGATACTCAAGTTTTTCTGCATCATATCTTGGTCAAGACCCGTCATAACAAGGGCGATGAAGATACCGCTCAAGAACTGCTTGACGAAATGCTGTTTGCTGCTCCAATCGGAAAACTCGAAAATCTTGAAGTGCTCGTCGCTGCGGATGGCCTGCCAAGCCTCGGCCGAAGTCATATCGAGCGAATGCACTATCTGTACGATAATCAGCACCAGCGCCGTAATGAGCGCAATGGTCTGCAGCATATCCGTCCAAACGATGGTTTTGATGCCGCTGCGCATGGTATAGAGCCATATCATCAGAATAATCAGGGCAACGGTAAGCACGAAGGGTATGCCCAGAGCATCAAAAATAAAGGTTTGCAGGATGATGGCCACCACATAGAGCCGGGCGGCTGCACCTATCAGTTTGGATATCAGAAAGAAAGATGCGCCGGTTTTGTAAGATCGCTGCCCGAAACGCTCTCGCAGGTAGACATAGATACTGGTAGCGTTCATTTTATAGTAGGTGGGCAGCAAGACCTTGGCAATAAGGATGTAGCCGATAAAAAAGCCCAGCACTGTCTGCATATACAGCATAGAGGAGGCCCGCACCATACCCGGCACCGACACGAAGCTGACACCCGAAATGGACGCGCCCACCATTCCGATGGACACCACTATCCAGGGAGAACGGCGGTCGCCGCGAAAAAAACTCTCGTTGGTAGCCTTCTTGCCCTGCAAGGATGAAACCAACATCAATATCAAAAAGTAAGCCAGCAGCACACCGGCCATCAGATACACATTCATAGTCTGACACATAATCGGCGGCAAAGGTAATGAAAGACGCAAATTATTCCGCATGCATTATTTCCGATTCTGCATAAATGAACGTACTTTTGCGCGATAACATAACACTTTATGCAAGTTTCCTACCCTTCTTCCCTATTGGAAGATGCCATAGAAGTTTTCCATCAACTGCCGGGTATCGGCAACAAGACAGCCCTGCGTCTGGTGCTGCATCTGCTGCGTCAAAGCGACGAGACGGTGGAACATTTCTGCCAGGCCATCGCCAAGCTGAAGCAGGAAGTGAAATACTGCCAAGTGTGCCACAACATCTCCGACACCGACATCTGCAACATCTGCGCCAATCCGCAGCGCGAGAGCGACTGCATCTGCGTGGTGGAGAACGTGCGCGAGGTAATAGCCGTTGAGGCCACCCATCAGTACAACGGCCTGTATCATGTACTTGGCGGACTTATCGCTCCCATGGATGGGATAGGACCCAACGACCTGGAAATCAATTCATTGGTTGAACGCGTAGCCCAAGGCAACATCAAGGAAGTTATACTGGCACTGGCCGCCACCAGCGAGGGCGACGCCACCGCCTTCTATATCTACCGCAAACTCTCGGCCTACCCCGTGCAGATTTCCGTTTTGGCCCGCGGCATCTCGGTGGGCGACGAACTGGAATATGCCGATGAACTCACCTTGGGCCGCAGTATACTCAACCGCACTCCTTTCAAATAAAGCCTCATTCAAACAAAGTCTATGGAAAATCTTATCCGTCAAACCGTCCGCCGCTATGGCTGGTTCTTTCTGACCTCGGTAGTGGTCATCATCGCCTTGGGCGCACTCTGCTACTTCGACATCATCCCCAGCCTGAACGTCTTTGCCGACCGTCTCAACCATTCGCTGCAAAGCGTCATCATGATGGTGATACTGATACTTATTCCCACCACGCTCAGCATTTTCCGCCGCAAAAGTCTTAAGTGGAAAAAGCTGGAAGAACCCGCCGCAAGGGTGCTGGCCTATGGCAAGGGCATTATGGTCAGACTGATCATTTTCGACTGTCTGAGTTTGCTGAGCATTTTGATGCATATTTTCATTTCGAAAAACAACGCCATGACGCTGCTCATGATGACGGGTGTCTTCTTCCTGTTTATCCTGCCCAACAAGATGCAACTTTGCCGCGACCTTGATTTGAACCCAGACGGCAGCATCTTTGTGCCGGAGCAGCCGGTTCCCGCCGCCGAAGTGAGCGATACGGCCGAAGCCAGCGCCGCCGACGATGACGACGATTTCATTCCGCGCAACCACAAACGCGAAGGCGAAGACGCTTTCGACCTCTAAGATGCTGTACAACCGGGACATATTCCTGCGTGCCCTTGAACCGGAAGACCTGTCACTGCTCTACGAGATAGAGAACGATGCCGGTTTGTGGCAACACGGAGCCAACAAGACTCCCCTGTCGCGCTTTGCACTGAAGCAGTACCTGGAAACTTCGCTCAGCCAGAGTCTGTTCGAATCGGGCGAGTTGCGTCTGGTCATCGTAGGGAAAACCGACGGTGAAGCCTTGGGCTTTATCGACCTTATCGGCCTGGACTCCTATCACGGGCGCGCCGAAGTGGGCCTCGTGGTCAAACGCGCAGCGCAAGGCCAAGGCTATGCCGGCCAAGCCCTGGAGACGCTGCTAGGCTACGCCCAAGACACTTTGCACCTGCACCAGCTCACGGCACAGATAGCCGCCGGCAACCAGGCTTGCCGTCATGTTTTCGAAAAAGCGGGATTCTGCCAATGCGG
>CAYRHC010000102.1:0-6028 GCA_964423935.1 uncultured Bacteroidales bacterium
ACCAGGCCGACACTTGGCAGGCGCTCACCGATAAGGTGGCCGTAGTATACCAGAAGGGGCGGACGCTGGGCGAGTCTTTGGCCGCCCTCAAGGTGCTCATGCATGATGCCGGCCTTTGCGGCACCACCATGATGCCCCCGCTTGACGAGTTCCCCGAAGAGGAAAACCGTCGTATTGTTGAACAATTCAAAGCCTTGTCCTTATGAGCGTAGGAATACATTGGATAGACATCCTTATTGTGGTGCTGACCTTGGTCATCACCGTGGCCGTTGGTATTTACGCATCGCGCAACAACAAAGACTCCGCCACCTATTTCACCGGCAGCAACAAGATTCCGGCCTGGGCTATCGGCCTGTCCATTTTTGCCACCCTTATCAGTAGTGTCACCTTTTTGGCTTATCCTTCGGCTGCCTACAAGAGCAACTGGATTCTGCTCGTGCAGGGCCTGATGGTGCCGGTAGTGCTGATTTTCCTTATCTGGGCCATCGTGCCGTTGTTCCGCAGGATGATACGTTTGAGTACCTATGAGTATTTCGAACGCCGATTCGGTCTGCTGGCCCGTATCTATTCTTCGTTGGCCTTCACCCTGACGCACTTCTCCAAGATGGGTACGGTGCTGTATCTGGTGGCCCTGGCCACACACAGCATGACGGGTATCAACACCTTGAGCATTATTGTGGTGCTGGGTCTGCTTATCGTTGCCATCACCTATGTGGGCGGTATGGAAGGCGTTATCTGGATGGATGTAATTCAAGGCCTGCTGTTGATTTTGGGCGGTCTGGTCTGTGTGGTTGTCTTGCTGGTGGCACCCGAAGCGGGTCCCGGCCAGATTTTCCACGATGCCATCGCCATGAAGAAAATCGGTTTTGGCCCCTACAAGTTCAGTTTTTCCGAATTGACGTTCTGGGTAATGGTCATCAACGGTGCTTTCTACGCTTTGCAGAAATACGGTACCGACCAGACCATTGTGCAACGCTATCTGACGGCCAAATCAGATAAGGAAGCCAAGAAGGCCGCCTATATCGGTGTGGGTCTGAGTGTACCCATCTGGACGATGTTCATGCTGATAGGCTCGCTGCTGTATGTGTTCTACCACAACGGTACGGCCGTGTTGCCCGAAGGCATCAACTCCGATGAGGTCTTCCCGTACTTTATTATGACGCAGCTTCCGGTGGGCGTGTCGGGTCTGGTTATCGCCGCTCTGGTGGCCGCCGCCGTTTCGAGCCTCGATTCGGATATGAACTGCCTGTCGGCCATTATCGTGGAAGACTATTACCAGCGTTTCCATCCCAACTGCACCGACCGTCAGCGTCTGGTGCTCGGACGTGCCATGGTGGCCGTTTCCGGTTTGGCAACGGTGGGTGTGGCCATACTCTACGAAGCTTGGCAAGGCGAGGGTGTGCTGGGTGTCGTTTTCGACCTTTACGCCATCTTCTCGGCCGGTATCGTGGGCATCTTCCTACTGGGCTTGTTCAGCCGTCGTGCCAACAAGCAGGGACTATACATCGGTTTGGCTGTCTGCGTGCTGTTTACCGCCTATGCTGTGCTGACCACTACCAATATCGAAGTGAACGGCACCGAACGTCTTATCCTCGACTTGGGTAAATGGAATTTCCCGCACCACCATTATATGCTGGGCGTCTATAGCCATCTTATCGTGCTGGTGGTTGGTTATGTGGCCAGTCTCTTCTTCCCCAAGCCCAATATCGAAAAGGGTCTGACTATCTACGATTATAGTATTGAAAGTTTGAAGAAATGAATCAGGTAGAAATTGTTACGCCGAAAAAACTGATTATCGGCAGCGATTGTTTTGCTTCATGGATAGACGAAGCTATGCAGGCATCTGTGAAGAAGGTGCTGGTCTTGTCGGTAGGCCCCATCTGGCCCATGCTGGAAAGTTCTTTGCAGGCCGCGACCGACAAGGGTTTGAAAATAAAGAAACTGGACTATACTTTGCCCGGCGAACCCACCACTGATTATTTTGATGTACTCCGTAAGGAAGCTTCCGCTTTTGCACCCGACTTGGTGCTGGGCGTGGGCGGCGGTAGTGTGCTGGATGTGGCCAAATTGCTCTCTGCGCTGTGCAACCGCAGAAAAACCGTTGACAAATGCTTCGGCAAAGGCCTGATTGATAAGCGGGATATTTTGTTGTACTGCGCTCCCACAACGGCCGGAACAGGTAGTGAAGTGTCGCCCAATGCCATACTGCTCGATTCCAAGGACGGTGAAAAGAAGGGCATCATCAGTTCTTTCCTGTTGCCCGACTGCACGTTGATTGACCCTGTTTTTACCATGAGCCTGCCCGCCAAGATTACGGCCGAAACCGGTATGGACGCGCTTTGTCACTGCATCGAAGCCTATATCAATGTACACGCGCATCCCTTTGTCGACACTTATGCCTTGCGCGGTATCGGCTTGGTTTGCAAGAACTTGCTTAAGGCTTGCCGTGACGGACGCAACAAACATGCCCGCGAATCGCTGGCCCTGGCCTCAATGTTGGGCGGTCTGTGTTTGGGCCCGGTGAACACTTGCGGTGTTCATGCACTCTCATATGGTTTGGCCGGCAAATATCATATGTCGCACGGTTTGGCCAACGCTTTGCTGTTGCCCGAAGTGCTGCGTTTCAACAAACCCGCCTGTTTGGCGCGTTTCGGAGCTATGGCCAAGGAAATCGGCCTGCCTTACCGCATGGATAATCAGCAGAATGCCGATGCCGTTATCGATTATATCCAGCAGCTGTCTGCACAATGTGGCATTCCCCAACATCTGTCGGAAATCGGCATCAACAAAGAAGATATCCCCGAAATGGCCGAAATGGCCATGAACGTGACGCGTCTGCTGTCGAACAATCCTCGTGAAATTACGCGTGAGGATGTCATAAACATTTACGAAAACATTTATTGATAAGGTATGAAACCTATAGTCAGCATAAGTATGGGCGACCCCGCAGGCATCGGCCCCGAAATTACGGTCAAGGCTTTGCAGTGTGCCGCTGTCTACGAAAAATGCCGTCCGATGGTGGTGGGTGATGCCAAGGTGATGCAGGCTGCCATTGATTTTCTGGCTGCTCCCTTGCGCGTGCGCGCCGTCAAGGACGTGGCCGATGCCCGTTTTGAGTACGGTTGCATCGATGTTTACGATCTGAACAATGTGGATATGGGCAGCTTGCAGTATGGTCAGGTGTCGGCCATGTGCGGACGTGCCGCCTTCGAAGCGGTTCGCTGCAATATCGACCTGGCCATGAAGGGCCTGGTCGATGCTACCGTGACGGCACCTATCAATAAGGAAGCCATCCACAAGGCAGGTTTCAATTTCTCGGGTCACACCGAAATATACGCCCACTACACGGGCACAGACAATTATGCCATGCTGCTGGCCGACGACTCGCTCAGGGTAATCCATGTCAGCACGCACGTGTCCTTGCGTGAAGCCTGTGACCGCGCCAAGAAAGACCGTATCCTCAATGTGATTGGGTTGCTCTACAACGCTTGCCGTCAGTTCGGTATCGAGAAGCCCCGTCTGGCTGTGGCCGGTCTTAACCCCCACAGCGGCGAGAACGGACTGTTCGGCCGTGAGGAAATTGATGAAATTATTCCGGCCATCGAGGCTGCCCGTGCGCAAGGTTACGATGTGGAAGGCCCGGTGCCGCCCGATACCGTCTTTGCCAAAGCTGTGCAAGGCAAATTCGACGGTTGCGTGGCCATGTATCACGACCAAGGCCATATTCCCTTCAAACTGGTGGGTTTCAAATGGAACAACGAAAAACAGAAAATGGATAGCGTCAAGGGCGTGAACATCACCCTCGGTCTGCCCATTATCCGTACTTCGGTAGACCATGGCACTGCTTTCGAGATAGCCGGCAAGGGTATCGCCTGTGAAGATGCCATGCTGATTTCCATCGACTATGCCTTGAAAATGGCGAAAAACAGATAGTTATGATTTGTATCGTTGCAGACGATTTTACCGGTGCGGCCGAGGTTGCCGGCATCTGCCTGAGAAAAGGCGTTGCCGTCGGCTTTCTGAGTGATATTCCCGATGTGGAAAGCATCAGGAGTGTCGATGCCGCTGTGCTGGTGCTGGCCGAAGACACGCGTTCCTTTACGGCAGAAGGGGCTGTGAAGGTTTCCAGACTGCTGGCCGAAAATCTGAAGGCTGCCGGTGTAAGTTGTGTGCTCAAAAAGATAGATTCGGCCTTGCGCGGTTGGGTCTTGCTGGAAATGAACGCTATAGCCGAAGTGCTGGGCAAGACTTCACTGCTTATCCAGCCTGCCAATACGGCCACTTCGCGCTCTGTCAGGGACGGGCTTTATTATGTGGGCGACAAGCTGCTGGCTGATACCGCCTTTGCCAACGACCCCGAATTTCCGGCCAAAAGCTCGCAGGTGCACAACCTGCTGGAAACGCGCAACACGCTGGCTTCCGCCACCTTGCCCTATCAAGTGCCGGATGCGGCTACCAAAGAAGACTTGCGCGCTTGTGTGCGGCTGTGTCAAGACCAGACGCTGGCTGGCGGCAGTGCCGATTTCTTGCGTGAATATCTTGAAGAACAGATAGATTTGGGCCTTGTCAAGGCTGAACCCCAAGACGAAGCGCCTCTCTCGGCAGCCGACCTGCAAGATTGCCTGATGATATGCGGCAGTGCACACCTGAGCAGCATGCAGGCTTCGGACGAACTGGCCCGCCGGGGCATGCCGCTCATGAACCTGCCCGCATCGATGTTGCAAGAAGAAAAGGTGACCGATGCGGATATCCGTTCTTTTGTGGAGGCTTGCGCCGCTGCTTGGAATATCAGTAAGCGCTTGTTGGTGCGCTTTGGCGACAAGCCCGTCAAATTTGAGTCCTGCGCCGAACACCTGCGCTACCGTATGACCGAATCGATGTATCTGCTGTTGCAAAAAATAAAACCCTCGCATCTGTTCATCGAAGGTGGCGCTACGGCCTACAGCCTCTTTCAGCGTTTGGGCTGGAACAGTTTTACGCCCGTGCGCGAATGGACACCCGGCGTGGTGCAACTGCGGCTTAATCAGGAACCTTACTGCTATATCACGCTAAAACCGGGCAGTTATGCCTGGCCGGCTTTCAAAAACCCCAATCAAGAATAATATGAAAAAAGTCCTTACGCTTTTGTGTCTGGCGCTCAGCCTGAATGTGGCGCAAGCCCGTTTTATCAATATGCTCGATTTCGGTGCCAAGAACGACAGTTCGTTTCTGAATACCGAGGTTATCGCCCGAGCCATCGATACGCTCGAAGCCTGTGGCGGCGGTACGTTGTATTTCCCCGCAGGCAAGTATCTGACGGGTCCCATCACGCTGAAAAGCTATATCACGCTCGAGGTGGAAGCCGGTGCCAGCCTTTGCTTTTCGGATAATTTCGACCACTATATGCCTTATGTGGAAATGCGCTACGAAGGTGTGGTGATGAAGAGTTTCCATCCGCTTATCGCCGCCTACGATGCCGAGAATATTGCCATCAAGGGTAGGGGAACGCTCGAAGGCAACGGCCGTGCCTGGTGGCATGAGGCTTGGCGCAACGAAGGCAATGTGAAGGAGGGTGTCAAGCGACGCAACAAATATCAGCAGGCCTGGGTGGAAGCCAATGCCAACTTGGCGCTCGAAGAACAGTCCGACTGGAAACGCACCATCGCGCGCGAGTTTTTCCGTCCTCCCTTTATCCAGTTTTACCGCTGCAGCAATATCCTTATCGAAGGCCTGCACATCCAAAATTCGCCCTTTTGGACGGTGAACCCCGAATTCTGCGACAACCTCAATATCAAGGATCTGACTATCAATAACCCCGAATCGCCCAATACCGACGGCATCAATCCTTCATCGTGCCGCAACGTGCATATCTCCAACTGCCATATCAGCGTGGGTGACGATTGCATCACCATCAAATCGGGCCGCGATTTGCAGGGCCGCCAGTACGGAGTGCCTTGCGAGAACATCACCATTACCAATTGCACCATGCTGAGCGGTCATGGCGGTGTGGTTATCGGCAGTGAAATGTCGGGCGATGTGCGCAAGGTTA
>CAYRHC010000103.1:0-5996 GCA_964423935.1 uncultured Bacteroidales bacterium
ATAGGTAATGTGCAGTTTTTCCGTCACGGCTCGCATCAGCTCGACAGGGCAAAGTGAACCGGCCATGATGCCCGTCCGCAAGGAAGTAACATCGAACATATTGAACATCGGGTGGTTCAATTCAGCAATGAACATAGTAGGCACACCGTACAAGGCAGTGCAGCGTTCCTTATGTACCGAAGCCAACACCACCAACGGATCGAAAGACTCTATCATCACCTGGGTGCAACCGTGAGTCAAGCAGTTCATGGTAGCCAGCACCACGCCGAAACAATGGAACAAAGGCACCGGTACGCAAAGCTTGTCGGCCGAAGTGAAGGCCATGTGCTCGCCCGTGAAGAATCCGTCGTTGACGATATTGTGATGGGTCAGCATTACGCCCTTGGGGAAGCCCGTTGTGCCGGAAGTATACTGCATATTGGCCACATCGTAGCAGGAAACGCTCCGTTTGATGGCCAGATATTCGTCATCGTAGATGTTTTGACCCAAGAGCAAGAGTTCGGCCGTATTGTACATACCGCGATATTTTTCCTGACCGATAAAGACGACATTCTTCAAATACGGGAAACGTTCGCTCTTCAGATGGCCGCGCTGCGTTTCGCGCAGCTCGGGCAACATCTTGTATACCATATCAATATAGCTACCGTCGAACACACCTTCGGTAATGCACAGCGTATGCAGGTCGGCATTTTCCACCAAAAACTCAAGCTCGTTCTGTTTGTAGTTGGTGTTGACCGTTACGGCAACGGCTCCCAGTTTGGCAGTGGCGTACAGAAAGGTAAGCCAGTCGGGAACATTGGTAGCCCAAATGCCCACGTGCGAGCCACGCTTGACACCAATAGCCATCAATCCCTTGGCCATATTGTCGACACGCTCGTTGAACTGTTTGTAGGTAAAGCGCAAATCGCGGTCGGAATACACCAGATATTCCTTATCAGGAGTCGTTTCGGCCCAATGTTCCAAAAACCCGCCGATGGTTCTCTCTGTGAGTTGGTATTCCATAGCTTAGAAAGGAGTATAGACCACGGCCAAAATCTGCGCACCTTGATCGTCGGCGGCATGCAGGTTGTGGTTGACAATAGAATCGTAATAGATGCTCTCGCCTTCGTTGACGATAAAGTTTTCTTTGCCGTAAGTCACTTCAATCTTACCCTTCAGCACATAGATGAACTCTTCGCCTTCGTGCGATGAAAGTTCATAGCCGTTCTTGGATGCCGAATCGACGGTAATAAGAAAAGGTTCCATGCTACGTCCGGCTTTTTTCTCGGCCAAGGAGAAGAAAGTCAGGAAGTTGTGCGAAGTGGCCGTCTTACTCGAAAAGCTGATGCCTTCCACCAGGTCTTGTTTACGCGTGAGGACAGGGCCCAGTTGGTCGTTGTCGTCCAAAAAAGTTCCCAGACGCACGCCCAAGGCACGGGCCATTTTGATAAGCGGAGCCAAAGAAGGCAACTGGTTGTTGTTCTCGATTAGATTAATCTGTTCAACGCTAAGGCCGGAACGTTCGGCAAAATCCTCGACGCTGATCATTTTGCTTTCACGGATGTTCTTGATTTTCGATCCGAGTTCTTTCATCTTGTCTGTTGACATACTGTCTATTTGGTTTTCTGAGTGTTGTGACGCACAACATTATGTGCATCGCGGTATATGATATCTTTGCCCTCTTCGGGGATAATTTCGACATTTTCAAGCACTACGCCGTCCACTTGTGCCAGGATGCCGCCTTTCTTGGCCTTAAAAAGACTGTTATGGATTTCCACCTCGCTAATCTTCATTTCAGGAAGACCATTGAAGAGGAAGGCACAGGCAGCGCCGTTACAGGTAACATTGTTGATGTAGATTTTGCGGAATATGGGCGTTGTTTCGTCCACGGGTCGCATTTCTACCTGCGGCTTGCTCGGTTCGTCACCATCTTCGGGAACGGGAGATTTTCCTTCGTAATACAGGTTGAACGACAAGGGTTCGGCGGGAACATCCACCATACGGATGCCGTCTATCCAAATATTTTCCACCACCCCGCCACGGCCACGGGTACTCTTGAAACGCAGGCCCACATCGGTACCCAAGAAAGTGCAGTCTTTCACATACATGCGACGCGCACCTCCCGACATTTCACTACCGATGACGAAACCACCGTGGCCATGATAAACCGTATTGCCCACAATCAAGGCATCCTGACAAGGCATACCGCGGTCGCGACCTTCCTTGTTCTTGCCCGATTTGATGCAGATGGCATCATCGCCCACATCAAAACTGCATTTGTACACGATGGAATTGGTGCAGGACTCCAAATCCAAGCCATCACCATTCTGCGAATACCAAGGGTTGCGGACGGAAACCTTATAAAGAACCACGTTTTCGCAGCAGAACGGATGCAGACACCATGCCGGCGAATTCTGGAAAGACACACCGCTGAGCAGCACATTCTTGCAATAGCGGAAATTCAGCAGTTGCGGACGGAAAAAGTCCTTATAGGGTTCCAAAGCTTCCAAATCGTCACCCGAGCGCAGGCTGGCATCAACATAAGCGTCACGCGCACCTACGGAAGGAAACCAAATATCACCTTTTTCGTTAGTGGCACTACCCTCTTTGGCGAGCAGGTTTCTCCATTGTGCAGCAGTCATCTTGGCCTTCTTGACCGGACGCCAGGAATCTCCCTGACCGTCAATGACACCTTCGCCCACTATGGCGATATTTTCGAGATTCTCGCCCGAAATCGGATGCTGGCAACGAGCCGCTGTCAAGCCTTCAAATGTAGTTTTCTGCAAAGGATACTTGCTGTGGTCGGTCGAGAACAGCACAACAGCACCGCGCTGCAAATTCAGGCAAAAATTGCTCACGAAAACAATGGGACCCGTCACATAGACACCCGGGTCCACCACAAGCGTGCCGCCGCCCTTGGCGTTGATATGGGCTATGGCATCGGCGAATGCCTGGGTATTGTCAGCCAGACCGTTACCATTGCCGCCAAAATCTTTCAAGTTGGCTTGGTAATCGGGAATGGACGGCAGCTGATAGGCGGGCATATCAAAAGGAATATCCATCTTATAGAGGGCATCCAAATCGGCTTTCAGTTCGCAAGGTTGCTGGCAGCAGGCACTTACAACAAGGCTCAAAAGGGCCAGCGTCATCAGTTTGGAGATGTACTTCATAGAAATCGGTGTTAAACGTTAAGCATCAATGGTGGCGTAAGTAGCGTTGGTCTCGATAAATTCGCGGCGCGGACCAACTTCGTCGCCCATCAGCATGGAAATGGTGCAGTCGGCGGCAGCGGCATTCTCGATGGTAACCTTGCGCAAGATACGGTTGTCAGGGTCCATGGTGGTTGACGCCAGCTGTTCGGCATTCATTTCACCCAAACCTTTGTAACGCTGGGTATGGATACCGGCTTCACTTCCGCTGCCGTACTTGTCGATAAAGGCCTGACGTTGCTGGTCGGTCCAGCAATATTCTTCCACCTTACCCTTCTTGCACAGATACAAAGGCGGGTTGGCGATAAACAGATAGCCTTTCTCGATGATAGGTTTCATATAGCGGAAGAAGAAAGTCATGATAAGCGTGTCGATGTGGCTGCCATCGACATCGGCATCGGTCATGATGATAATCTTGTGGTAACGCAACTTGTCAAGGTTCAGTTCGTTGACATCTTCGGCAGTTCCGATGGTGACACCCAGTGCCGTGTAAATATTGCGGATTTCCTCGCTTTCGAACACGCGGTGACGCATAGCCTTCTCCACATTCAGAATTTTGCCTCGCAAAGGCAAGATAGCCTGATATTCACGATTACGACCCTGCTTGGCTGTTCCACCGGCCGAATCACCCTCAACCAAAAAGAGTTCGCACTTCTCGGGGTCGTGATTGGAGCAGTCGGCCAGTTTACCGGGCAGACCGGCACCGGAAAGAGGCGATTTGCGCTGCACCATTTCGCGCGCCTTGCGGGCTGCGTGGCGGGCCGTAGCGGCAGTAACCACCTTGTCCACTATGGTTCGGGCTTCCTTGGGATGTTCCTCCAAATAAACGCGCAGTGCCTCGGAAATGGTCTGGTTGACAATACCGGCCACTTCGCTGTTGCCCAGCTTAGTCTTGGTCTGGCCTTCGAACTGAGGCTCGGCCACCTTGACGGAAATCACAGCCGTCAAACCTTCGCGGAAGTCATCACCGGAGATTTCCACTTTTACCTTATCAAGCAACTTTTCGTCGTCGGCATATTTCTTGAGCGTTCTGGTTAGACCCATACGGAAACCGGTCAGGTGCGTACCGCCTTCGCGCGTATTGATATTGTTGACATAGGAATACACATTCTCGGTATAGGAATCGTTGTAGACCATAGCCACTTCAACGGGCGTGCCGTATTTGTCGGTAGAGATATAGATGATGTCGCCGATAAGCGCCGGGCGCGTAGCATCGATGTATCTGACGTATTCCTTCAGACCTTCTTCCGAATGGAAAATCTCCGTCTTGAAAGGATGCTGCGGATCATCGGTGGGAACGCGGCGGTCGGTCAACGACAACTTGATGCCGGCGTTCAAATAGGCCAGCTCGCGCAAACGGTTCTCCAGAATATTGAATTTGTATTCAACGGTAGAAAAGATGGTATCATCGGGCAAGAAGGTGATGGATGTACCCGTGGTCGACGCTTCTCCCACTTCACGGACCGAATACAGCGGTTTGCCCTTGGCATAGTCCTGCTCATAGCGTTTACCGCCGCGGCACACTTCCACATGAAATTCCTTCGACAAGGCATTCACACAGGAAACGCCCACACCATGCAAACCACCGGACACTTTGTACGAGCCCTTATCGAACTTGCCACCGGCATGCAGCACGGTCAGTACCACTTCCAAAGCGGAACGATGCTCTTTTTCGTGCATATCCACCGGAATACCACGACCGTTGTCCACCACCGTGATAGAACCGTTTTCGTTGATGGTGACCTGAACCTCCGTACAATATCCGGCCAAGGCCTCGTCGATACAGTTGTCCACCACCTCGTTAACCAGATGGTGCAAACCCACTTCGCTCGTATCGCCGATATACATGGCCGGACGTTTGCGCACTGCCTCAAGACCTTCGAGCACCTGAATGTTTTTCGCGGAATATTCTTCCTGCGGCTGTTTGTTGAATTCTTCGTTAATCATATTATTAAAACACTGTATTTCAATTGTTTAAATTGGCAGCATCAGGCACGAAAACCAGTCATGCAAAGGCCGCCGTAAAAACGAACAAATATAGACAATTTTCAAGGGAATTGCAAAGCGCATAGCCTCCTTTTTCAGGCCACGGCCAAGCGCAAATTTTTCTACCGTTTTTCTTGTTTTTTCAAAAAAATGCCGTACCTTTGCACTCGAAACATCGCGGAGTGGAGCAGTGGTAGCTCGTCGGGCTCATAACCCGAAGGTCATCGGTTCGAATCCTTTCTCCGCAACTATAGGGAAGACAGATTATCAATAGGTAGTCTGTCTTTTTTGTTACGATTATTTTCACTAATCTTGCAGCAACTTCTTCAACAGCGGACCAACCTTTATGGCAACCAAAAACAAAAGCATTTTCATCTGCAGCAACTGTGGTGCCGATTTCAGCAAATGGATGGGCAAGTGCCCGTCCTGCGGCCAATGGAACACCATTCACGAAGAAATCGTTAGAAATACCGCAGCCACACCGGCCAACAGGCTAGTGGGCGGAGGAGGCAAACCACAGCGTCTGTCAGAGATTGAGATTGGCCAGGAAAGCCGCACGCCCACCGGATGCGCAGAGTTGGACCGCGTGCTGGGTGGAGGTCTGGTTGCCGGCTCAGTAACGCTGATTGGCGGCGAACCCGGCATCGGCAAATCGACGCTGGTACTGCAGACCGTGCTCCGAATGTCGTCCAAGAAGATACTCTATGTTTCAGGCGAAGAAAGCCTGCAACAACTCAAACTTCGCGCCGACCGCATCAACATCGAAAACGAGAACGCTTTCTTTGTATCGGAGACCTCACTGGAAAAAATACTGGAGCATGT
>CAYRHC010000104.1:0-5981 GCA_964423935.1 uncultured Bacteroidales bacterium
CCCGAGAAAACACCAAGGCCAAGGGGAACAAAGAGCCCGTGTGGCTCGACCCCACCCTAAACCAAGTGAACCGCGAAGAGCGTCGCGCCAATTTCTTCGCTTACGAGAACATCGATTTGGCGCGTAAGGACGACAAAAGCCTTTCGCAGCGCTATCTGTCGATGGAAGGTGTGTGGAAGTTCCACTTCGCCCATCATCACAACGAGGCACCGGAGGGATTCTACAAAACCGACTACGATGACAGCCTATGGGACAACTTCGAGTTGCCCGGCATTTTCGAGCTGAAAGGCTATGGCGACCCCACTTACAGGAACATCGGCTACGCCTTCAGCACCACTTTCAAGCCCAATCCTCCCTACATCAGCGAAGAGAACAACTACACCGGTTCGCTGCGCCGCAGCTTCGAGCTTCCCGTCGCTTGGAAGGGTCAGGAGGTGTTTTTTCACGTTGGCTCGGCCACCAGCAATCTCAGTCTTTGGGTGAACGGCAAGTTTGTGGGTTACAGCGAAGACAGCAAAATGGCGGCAGAATTCAACATCACGCCCTATTTGAAGACTGGCAAAAATCTTATTGCCATGCAGGTAATGCGTTGGTGCGACGGCACTTACCTGGAAGACCAGGATTTCTGGCGTCTTACCGGCATCGCCCGCGAAGTGTATCTTTATGCGCGGCCCAAGGCCCATATCGCCGACATCAGCCTACAACAAGATTTGGTGAACAACTATACAGACGGACTGCTGAACTGCGAATTGAGTCTTCGGGGCTGTCATCAGGGTGATATCAACTTACAGCTTTACGACACGGAGGGACAGTTGGTGGCCCAAGAGAACATCCAAGCCCGCGAGGGTAAATGCAGTGCTTCGTTCACCATTCCCAAGGCACTGGCATGGACGGCCGAAACGCCCCGCCTATACACGCTTTACGTCAGTTTGCAACAGAACGGTAAGACCTTGGAGGTGCTACGTCAGCGGGTGGGCTTCCGCCACATCGAAATCAAGGACGCGCAGCTGCTGGTGAACGGACAAGCTATTCTTATCAAAGGTGTCAACCGGCACGAAATGGATCCCGACGGTGGCTATGTGGTCAGCGTGGAACGGATGATAGAGGATATCCGCATCATGAAACGCATGAACGTGAATGCCGTGCGCACTTGCCATTATCCCGACGACCCGCGCTGGTACAGTCTTTGCGATGAATACGGCCTGTATGTGACGGCCGAAGCCAATATCGAGAGCCACGGTATGGGGTACAGAGAAAAGACCTTGGCCAAAAACGAGGCTTACCGTCTGGCGCATATGGAACGCAACCGGGCGAATGTACTCACGCTCAAGAACCATCCTTGCATTATTGTGTGGAGTTTGGGCAACGAAGCCGGTTACGGTCCCAACTTCGAGCAGGCCTACGATTGGGTGAAAGCTTACGACAGCAGTCGTCCAGTGCAGTATGAACAGGCGGGTAGCACGGGCAAGACCGATATTTTCTGTCCCATGTATTATTGGTACAAGGATTGCGAAAAATATGCCCGAGGCGACAATCCGCGTCCGCTTATCCAATGCGAATACAGCCATATGATGGGCAATTCGGGCGGTGGCTTTAAGGAATACTGGGAGCTGGTGCGCCAATATCCCAAATATCAGGGCGGCTATATCTGGGATTTTGTAGACCAGGCCCTGCGCGACAAGAGTCCCATAACGGGCAAGGAAATTTTCACCTACGGCGGCGATTACGGCAAATATCCTGCCAGCGACTACAACTTCAACTGTAATGGTCTGCTTGCCCCCGACCGCCGCTGGAATCCTCATGCTTACGAAGTTCGCTATTGGTATCAGGATGTGTGGATTAGCGACTGTGGATTGTCTGATGGCCGCTTTGAACTGTACAACGAGTATTTCTTCCGCCCGCTCGATGATGTGCGTCTTCAGGCCGAAGTGCGCGTGCTGGGGCTGGAGGGAGGCCCGGTCTCGAACGTGGTCGATGTGGAACTGCCCACGGTGGCTCCGCAAGAGCGGCTGCAAGTGGAGTGTGCTGCGCTGCAGGCGGCCATTGCCAAGGCAAAGGCCGCCTACCCCGACCGGGAAATCGTGCTCGACTTTGCGCTGCGCACGGCCAGCGAGTGGCCCTTGCTGGAGCAGGGCCACACGCTGGCCCGCCAACAGTTCAGCCTTCAGCCCTACAGCTTTCCCTCGCCCGCATCGCTGAAGGGCAGCGAAGGGGTGCAAGTGAGCGAGAATGTGTCGCATTTTTGCCTTAAGGCCGCCGGCACCGAAGTGTACATCGGCAAAAAGAGCGGTCTGGTCGACTATCTGGATGTCGACGGCGAGCCTATGCTCCAATTCCGCAGCTCAATACGGACCGAGTTCTGGCGAGCACCCACCGACAACGATTACGGAGCCGGCCTGCAAGAGCGGTTCTCGGCCTGGAAGGAGCCCAAGATGCAACTAAAGTCAGTAACACAGACCGCGCCCGGTTGCGTCACGGCCGTATTCGAGATGCCTGCCGTGCAGGCCGGCCTGCAACTTGCCTATACGCTACACGATGACGGTTCGCTGCTCGTCAATGAGAAACTCAGCACTACGCCCGGTGCCGATGTCAAGAATATGTTCCGCTTTGGCATGCAACTGCTTATGCCCCAAAGCTATGACAGTCTGCGCTACTACGGCCGCGGTCCGGAAGAAAACTATGCCGACCGCAAGAGCAGTGCCTTTATCGGCGAGTACAGCGGCAGCGTGGCAGCGCAGTATTATCCCTATGTGCGTCCGCAAGAAAGCGGAAACCACTGCGATGTGCGCAGCTTTACGGTTTACAGTACACAGACGGGCCAAGGTCTGAGTTTTTATAGCACCGGCGATATGGAATGCAGTGCCCTGCCCTACCTGGTAGAAGATTTGGATGCAGGCAGCAGCAAGAAACACGCCTGGGGCCAACATAGCGGCGACCTCAGTCCGCGTCTGTTCACGCAAGTTCACATTCAGCAGAGACAACAAGGTGTGGGCGGCGTAAACGCTTGGGGTGCGCGTCCGCTCGATGCTTATATGCTGCCTTATGGCGACATGGATTTCAGTTTCATTATCAAACCCTTGCGCTAGATGCCCCGTAAATGTTTTTTTCGTCCGACATTTTGAGTTTTTAGATTTTTTATCATAATTTGGGGGCTTCAAGTGGGATATCAAAAAATAATACACACTGTTATGGCAAAATTGAATATCAAGGCATTGGCCATTTCACTGCTGCTGATGGCTTCGGGTCCGCTGTTGGCCCAAAGCACAGGCCCGGTGAGTGGCGTGGTAACCGATGAAAACGGCGATCCCGTTATCGGCGCACAGGTAATCGTACAAGGCACCACCACCGGCACCCTTACCGACGTCGATGGCCGGTTCAGTCTGAAAGATGTAGAACCGGGTCACACCATCATCATCAAGTACCTTGGCATGGAAACCCAAAGCGCCAAGGCCGGCCATAACATGAAGATCAGCATGCGCGAGCAAGATCAGGAGCTCGATGAGGTGATGGTCGTAGCCTTCGGCGAACAGAAGAAATCGTCATTCACCGGTTCGGCCGGCGTGGTGAGCACCGAAAAAATTGCCATGCGACAGGTAACTACCGTGGTAGATGCCTTGGACGGCCAAGTGGCCGGTGTGCAGATGGTCAAATCTTCGGGCGACCCCACGGCTGCGCCCACCATTCATGTGCGCGGTATCAGTTCTATCTCGGCCGGCCAGGAACCGCTTATCGTGGTGGACGGTTCGCCTTACTACGGTGCATGGAGCGACATCAACCCTGCCGACGTTGCCTCGATGACGGTGCTTAAGGACGCGGCTTCCAACGCGCTTTACGGCGCACGCGGCGCCAACGGTGTCATCATGATTACCACCAAGCGTCCACAGCAGGGTCGCACCGTGGGCAGTGTCGATGCCAAATGGGGTGTCAACAGCCGTGCATCGGAAACTTACGATGTAATAACCGACCCGGGCCAATACTACGAATTGTTCTATAAGTCCCTCTACAATTACAATGTGAACACCCTCGGTCTGACACCCTCGCAGGCGCACCTGCAAGCCAACGAAAAGATGGTGGCCACGGTGGCCGACGGAGGTCTTGGCTATGAATGTTTCACTTATCCGCAGAACGAATTCCTCATCGGCAGCAACGGCAAGCTGAACCCGCACGCCACACTGGGCCGCAAATACACCGGCAGCGATGGCCGTGAATATACCGTCTTGCCCGACAATTGGGTGGACGAGGCCTACCGCCAGACCTTGCGCCAGGAATACAACGCCAACATCAACGGTGGCAACGAAAGCACGCAGTTCTACGCATCGCTGGGTTACTTGAGCGACCCGGGCATTGCCTACGGTTCGGCCTACGAACGTTACAAGGCCCGTCTGAAAGCCACGCACAAGGCCAACGATTGGCTCAAGACCGGCGGCAACGTCAACTATGTGCACTCCACCACCGACTACGCCTCCACTTCGAGCGGCACCAGCACCTTCTATATCGTCAACCGCATCGCACCCATCTATCCAGTCTATGTGCGTGACGGTCAGGGCAATATCATGTACGATGCCAACGGCAAGATGTACGACTATGGCGACAGCAATATCGCCGACTTGAAACGTCCGGTGCTTTCTTCGCAGAACCCGCTCAAGGACGACCAGCTACAGACCAACCAAAGCATCAGCAACTCCATCTACCTGAATGGTTTTGCCGAAATCACGCCTATCTGGGTTGAAGGTCTGAAAATCACGCTCAACGGTACGGTAAGCGACTACGAATTCCGCAACACGCAAACCGAACAGCCTTTCTACGGCTGGGGCTATATGAACCATCCCACCGGCATGCTGTCGAAATACCACTATCGTTATTATACGGTAAACTTCCAGCAGTTGGTAAACTACGTCCGCAGTTTCGGCAAGCATAACATGACGTTGTTGCTCGGTCACGAGAACTACCGCCAAACCGATGAATATGTGGGCGGCAGCCGTGAGAACATGTTCTCGTACTATACCAACCACGAACTTTCCGGTACCGTCAAGGACATCAGTATTTGGTCGAGCCAGACGCGCTACAACACCGAAGGTTACTTCTTCCGCGGCATGTACGACTACGACGGCACTTATTTCGGACAGGTATCGTACCGTCGCGACGCTTCCTCGCGTTTCCATCCCGACCACCGCTGGGGCGATTTCTACTCTTTGGGCGGTGCATGGATTATCACCCGCGAAAGCTGGATGCAGGATGCCACTTGGTGGCTCAACGAGCTGAAACTCAAGTCGTCGTTCGGTCAGCAGGGCAACGACGAAATTGGCGACTACCGCTATATGGACACCTACACCATCGAAAACTCCAACGGCGTGCTGGGCCTTACGCTGAGCAACGTGGGCAACCCCAATATCACTTGGGAAACCAATACCAATATGAATGTGGGTGTCGAATTCCAGCTATATCAGCATCGTCTGCGCGGCGGTTTGGAATATTTCTACCGCAAAACCACCGATATGCTCAGTTTTGTGAGTGTTCCGCTCTCGCTGGGTTACGCGGGCTATTATTCGAATGTGGGTGATATGATTAACCACGGCATCGAACTCGACTTGGCTTTCGATGCTGTCAAGAATCAGAACTTCGTGTGGACGTTTAACTTGAATGCCACGCATTATCGCAACGAAATCACCTATTTGTACGAGGGCAACAAAACCAGCTCGCTGGACGGACATCCCGGTTATGCCAGCACCACCAAGTTTTACGGCGAAGGCCTGCCCATCTACACTTGGCGTCTGAAATGTTATGCCGGCGTGGCCGATGACGGACAGTCCACCTGGTACAAGACAGCCGAAGACGGCACGATGACCACCACCACCGACTGGTCCGATGCCAGCTACTATGCCTGCGGCGCTCCGCACCCCGACCTTTACGGCGGTTTCGGCAGCACGCTCTCCTACAAGAACTTCGACCTTGCCCTCAACTTCGCCTACTCTATCGGCGGC
>CAYRHC010000105.1:0-5931 GCA_964423935.1 uncultured Bacteroidales bacterium
GGCGGCCTGGCCGATGAATACTACACTTCAGAAGTGTCCGTGCGCGATTTCTATCCTGCCGGTGTGGAACCCGCCGAGCCCAACGTGACCACGTTGGTGGATTTCGATGCCAAGTGGAAAGACCTGCTGACTCCCGGAACGCCCGTGCCTACGCCTCCCGCCCAAGAGGGCACGCCCGAGTACGACAAAGTGGGTGTTTACGAAGGTGGCGGCTATGTGGCCAAAGGTGTGTATCGTCCCATGATGTACTGCACCATGAACGGCCGGCTTTACAACCGGTTCTGCCCCGTCTGCCTGCGCGCCCTACAAGAAGTACTCGACTACTACGCGCACTGAAAATAGACAGGTAGCAAGGTGAATAATAAAACGCAATATTCGACGCATTTTGAAATGATAAAATGCGTTATTTGACATGTTTCGCAAGAATAAAGTGCAATCGTTGACCATACAATCACCTGTATTTCAGCGAAATGCGGAAACAAATTTCTTATTTTGACGAAGGGTGAGCGGGATACGGGAATCGAACCCGCCTCCTTGGCTTGGGAAGCCAATGCACTACCGATGTGCTAATCCCGCCTATTTGGAAAGAGTGCGCTAAGGTAATACTTTTAGGTGAATTTCAAAAAGGCTTTTCAAAACAGAAGCTAAAAACAGCGTTTCCAATGCTGTGTCGGTTTGCTATTAAAAAACTTTACACGGCTGTAAAGAATCTTTACAGTGATTTGAAGAAAACCCGCAAGATAACTGCTGTGTTTCACAAAGTTACGTTATCTGGCACGATATCTGGCTGCTCACTGCCGTAAGCTCCATCTTCTTCCAGACGCTCCATGCCTCAAGGGCCAATCCGGCCACGGCCATCCGCACGGAATAAATGCCAAGCTACTCGCCCACAGTCATTTCGCGGCGACCATCGTCCAGCACCTTGATATGCACAGCCAGCGTATCGTCCGGCAAGAGAGCCTCCATTTTTTCGGGCCACTCGATAAGGCACATACAGCCACTGTAGAAATAGTCTTCGCTGCCGATGTCGTAGGCCTCGGCCAAAGACTTGATGCGGTAATAGTCGAAATGGAAAATGGAGCCTTGGGGCGATGGATAATCGTTGACGATGGCAAAGGTGGGGCTGTTCACTTCGGCCGTCACGCCCAGACGCGCACACAGTGCTTTGATGAACGTGGTCTTGCCCGCACCCATTTCGGCATAGAAGGCCACCACTTTCGAAGGGCTGCTCTGCAGCATCTGCGCAAATTCCGCAGCCACGCTGTCTATTTCCTGTAAGCTGTAAACTTTTTTCATCATGTTGTTCGTTACGCTTGGTTGCGTTTATTTTGCGCTCATGGTAATGAGCGGAATCATCATCTCTTCGAGCGAAATGCCGCCATGCTGGAAGGTATCTTTGTAATAACCAACATAATAGTTGTAGTTGTTGGGGTAGGCAAAGAAATCGTTGTTCATGGCGAAAATATAGCTCGTGCTCAGATTGGGCGATGGCAGATGAAAATCGGCCGGACGCTTCATTTCGAACACTTGTTTGGGATTGTAGTCGAGGTTCTTGCCCAGCTTGTAGCGCAAATTGGTGTTGGTATTCTTGTCGCCCACCACCTTGACAGCATTGTCTACGCGAATGGTGCCGTGATCGGTGGTCAGTATCACCTTGACGGGCTGGCCGGCCAAGTAATGCAACAGTTCGCTCAAGGGCGAATGCTTGTACCACGACTGCGTAAGTGAACGGTAGGCAGCCTCGCTCGAAGCCAGCTCGCGTATCATCTTGGACTCGGTGCGCGCATGCGAAAGCATATCGATAAAGTTGAACACCACCACGTTCAAGTCATTATCCTTGAGGCGGGCAAGATTGCCCAGCAATTTCTCGCCGGCCTCGGTGTCGTTGATTTTCTGGTAGCTGAACTTGTAGGGCTTGCGGTAGCGCGCCAGTTGCGTGGCGATAAGCTCGGCCTCGTTCTGGTTCTTGCTCTGTTCTTCGTCCTCGTCTATCCAAAGCTCGGGGAACATCTTCTGGATGTCAAGCGGCATAAGACCCGAGAAGATGGCGTTGCGCGAATACTGCGTGGCCGTGGGCAGCAGGCTCAAGAAGAGTTGCTCGTCTATGCGGAAATCTTCGGCCACCATGGCCTGTATACTGCGCCACTGGTCGAAGCGGAAGTTGTCGATAAGTACAAACCAAAGCTTTTCGCCGGCATCCAAAGCCGGAAAGACCCGCGTCTTGAACAGGTCGGGGCTCATCATCGGCCGACGCTCGGGGCAGCTCATCCACTCGGCATAGTTGCGGGTGACAAACTTGGCATACAGACGGTTGGCATCGGCCTTCTGCATGCGCAGCATCTCGTCCATACCCGTGTTGGCCCCTTCCAGTTGCAGTTCCCAATACACCAACTTGCGGTACACTTCCTTCCAATCATCCAAACTAGCAGCCATGGAAATCTGCGTCGAAAGTGCCTGAAATTCTTGGCGATAGTCTTGCGTCAAGGCTTCGGAAACGATGTCCTGCTGGTGCAGGTTTTTCTTGAGCGTCAGCAGAATCTGACTCGGATTGACGGGCTTAATCAAGTAGTCGGCTATCTTGTTGCCAATGGCCTGGTCCATGATGTTTTCCTCTTCACTCTTGGTTATCATCACCACGGGCAAATTGGGCTGGATTTCCTTGAGCTGATTCAGCGTTTCCAGACCGCTCAGACCGGGCATATTCTCGTCGAGGAACACCAAGTGGAAGGCTTGCTTGCGGCAAAGTTCCAGCGCATCCTGCCCGTTGGTGGCAGTCTGTACCGAATAGCCTTTCTCTTGCAGGAAAAGCACGTAGGGTTTCAGCAGGTCTATTTCATCGTCGACCCAAAGCAGCAATTGTTGTTTAGCCAAGCCGGTAAGGTTTTAGAAGGCAACTATAGCAATGCGTCGATTTTGGCGGCCAAAGTAGCCTTGGTGGCAGCGCCCACCTGCTTGTCCTGCAATTGTCCGTTCTTGAAGAAGAGAATGGTTGGAATGTTGCGGATACCGAATTGGCCGCATACTTCGTCGTTCTTGTCCACGTCCATCTTGCCGATAAGCACGCGGTCGCCGTATTCCTCGGCCAGTTCTTCGATAATGGGGGAAACCATACGGCAAGGGCCGCACCATTCTGCCCAAAAATCTATTACCAGAGGCTTGCCGCTCTGCAGCAGGTCGTTAAAGTTCGCATCGGTCATTTGAAGTGCCATAACAATTATTCTTTTAATGGTTAATACGCTATTTCGTTTGAAGTTGTTTTATCAGTTTATGCGCAGTCCGGCTACCGGAAGATTCTCGAAAAACTCCATCAGTTCCTTGCTGGGATTGATTCTGTCTTTCAAGGCTGTCAAGCGTGCCGAGTTGTGCGGCAATGAGTCTTCGTCCCACACGGCCAAACGGAACTGCACCGAGCCGGGATGCGAGCGCAATTGCTGCACCAGTTCATTGACAAAGTCCTCGTTGATGAAGTGCAAAGGTAGGGCAATCTGCATTTTTTCAATAGCCGTTTCAGCCGTTTTCGACAGCAAATCCACATGATGGATGCGAAATTCCTTTTCTTCGGAGTAACGGTTGCGATTGGCATAACGCCCCTTCATGGCCAGGAAATTGCCTTTCTTTAGGAAGCCGCCCCATTGCGCGTAATCTTGCGAGAAGAAGCGGTATTCGTAGGTGCTGTCGTAGTCTTCGAGGGTGACGATGGCCCAAAGGTCGCCTTTCTTGTTGGTAAGCTCCTTCACCTCACGCACCATGCAGCCGAAGAGATATTCGTGATTCTCCTGCAAGTTGGCCGTATCAGCCAGTTTTTCGAGCGTAAGGTTGCAGACATAATGCAGGAAAGTATAGTATTCGTCCAGGGGATGCGCTGACATGTACATGCCCACATAAAACTTTTCCTTGTTCAGGCGTTCCAGTTTCGACCAGTTGAGCGGCATAGGCGGCAGAGCCGGACGCGCAATGGCCGATTGCATTTCGTCACCGAAAATGCTGGCGAACATATTGTTCTTGTCTTCCTGAAACCTGGCACCGTAGTTCATCAAGGTGTCGAGGAAGATTTCACCCCGATCGTTGGCCATGGCTATCTGCTCGCGTATCATGTCTGGAAAACTGTCGAAAGCGCCGGCGTAGGCCAAAGTCTCGATATTTTTACTGCCGCAGGCCGACAGGTTCACGCGTTCCACCACGTCGAAAATGGAGCGGTAGGGACCATTCTTGTCGCGTTCTTCGATAATGGCGCTCACGGCCGTTTCTCCCATACCCTTGATGGCACCCAGACCGAAACGGATATTGCCGTCTTTGTTCACCATAAAATGGTAGCTCGACTCGTTGATATCGGGGCCCAAGACATCGATTCCCAGGCTCTTGCACTCGGTCATCATCTTGGTTACTTCCTTGATATCGTCGATGTTGCGCGTCATGACGGCCGCCATGTACTCGGCCGGATAATGCGCCTTGAGATAAGCCGTCTGGTAGGCCACCAGCGAATAACAGGTAGCGTGCGACTTGTTAAAGGCATAGGACGCGAATTTTTCCCAGTCGGCCCATATCTTTTCCAACACCTTGGCATCGTGGCCGTTGGCCTGCCCGCCGCTGATAAATTTAGGCTTGAGCTCGTCCAGCTTGTCCTTCAACTTCTTACCCATAGCCTTGCGCAGCGTATCGCTCTCGCCTCGTGTAAAGTTGGCCAGCAGACGCGACAGCAACATCACCTGCTCCTGATACACCGTAATGCCGTAAGTATCCTTCAAGTATTTCTCCATAATGGGAATATCGTACTCGATAGGCTTGCGGCCTTGTTTACGGTCGATAAAGTCGGGAATATAATCCATAGGGCCCGGCCGGTAGAGCGCGTTCATGGCGATAAGGTCCTCGAACTGTGACGGTTGCAGCTCGCGCAAGTATTTCTGCATACCGGGCGATTCAAACTGGAAAGTTCCCGTGGTCTGACCCTTGCAATAGAGTTTGTAAGTGGCTTCGTCTTCGAGCGAAATCTTGTCGATGTCGATGTCTTCGCCACGCGAAAGCTTGATGTTTTTGAGCGCTTCGTTGATGACCGAAAGGGTTTTCAAGCCCAGAAAGTCCATCTTGATTAGGCCGGTCGATTCGATAACCGAACCTTCGTATTGGGTCACCAGCAGTTTCTCGCCGGTCACTTTGTCGTCGGCAGTGGAGACGGGCACCCAGTCGGAAATGTCATCACGGCCGATGATGACACCGCAGGCATGCACGCCGGTGTTGCGCACGTTGCCTTCAAGCTGCACGGCATATTTTAGGGTTTCGCGCACGAGCGGGTTTTCCGATTCCATTTCAGCTTGAAGCTCTGGCACGTACTTCAGACAGTTTTCAAAGTTGATTTTCAGCTGTTTGTCGGTATTCGGTTCCGTCAGACGGTCGGGAATAAGCTTGGCCAGACGATTCGATTCCGCCACCGACAAGCCTTCCACGCGGGCCACATCCTTAATGGCCGACTTGGTGGCCATCGTGCCGTAGGTGATGATATGCGCCACTTTCTCCTTGCCGTACTTGTTCTCCACCCAATGCAGCACGCGTCCGCGTCCGTCGTCGTCGAAGTCGACATCGATATCGGGCAGGGAGATACGGTCGGGGTTAAGGAAACGCTCGAACAGCAAATCGTATTTGATGGGGTCCACCTTGGTGATGTCCAGACAGTAGGCCACCACCGAACCGGCAGCTGAACCACGCCCCGGCCCGACGGTAACGTCCAATTCCTCACGAGCGGCACGGATAAAGTCCTGCACGATAAGGAAGTAGCCCGGGAAACCCATGGTCTTCATGATGTGAAGCTCAAACTTGATACGGTCTTTGAGTTCGTCGCTCATGCTCTCTTGGGGGCCGTAGTTCTTTTCTGCACCTTTCCAGGCCAGCTTGGCCAGATAATCAGCTTCCAGCTTGATGCGGTAGAGTTTGTCGTAG
>CAYRHC010000106.1:0-5892 GCA_964423935.1 uncultured Bacteroidales bacterium
TATGTGATGGAGGCCTGCGCCGAAAACGGCGTCAAGTTGCTTGTGCTTGACCGCCCCAACCCCAACGACTATATTGACGGCCCCGTGTTGGAAAGCGACTGTCGCTCTTTTGTGGGCCTGCACCCCATTCCCCTGCTGCACGGCTGCACGCTGGGTGAACTGGCCCGAATGATCAACGGCGAAGGCTGGATAACCGACAGCTGCCATCTACAAGTCATCTCCGTAGAAAACTGGCAGCACGGACAGCCCTATTCCCTGCCCGTCCGCCCCTCGCCCAACCTGCCCAACGACGATGCCATCCGTCTCTACCCCAGCCTCTGCCTTTTCGAAGGCAGCATAGTGAGCGTAGGGCGCGGCACCGATTGGCCCTTTCAAGTGCTGGGCGGTCCCGACAGTCTTTACGGTCAATTCAGCTTCAAGCCCGAAAGCCGTCCCGGGGCCGCCATTCATCCGCCTTACCAAGACCGAATCTGCTACGGCCTGGACCTGCGCAACGACAGCCTTACCCAAGGATTTACACTACGCTACCTACAATATTTTCTCGAACGTTGTCCCGAGCGGGAAGCTTTTTTTAGCCAACCACGCTTTTTCGACCTGCTGGCCGGCAACAAAAAACTGCGACAACAACTGACACAAGGTCTCAGCGAAGCGGAAATCCGCAGCACCTGGGCCGAAGGCCTTGCCGCCTACAAGGAAAAACGATCTCACTATCTGCTTTACCCATAACATCATGCGCATCAAGTCTTACCTGTTGATATTCCTGCTTGGATTCACCATCCTCGGCGGCTACGGCCAGAGTTTCACCATCGTCCTCGACCCGGGACACGGCGGCAAAGACCCCGGTGCCTGCGGCAAGAGCAGCTACGAAAAGAACATCGTGCTGTCGGTGGCGCAAAAGGTGGGCAAGAAGCTCGAAAACAAGTACGGCAAGGACATCAAGGTCATTTACACGCGCAACAGCGATGTCTTCATAGAGCTTGAACGGCGCGCCCGTATCGCCAACGACGCGCATGCCGATGTCTTCGTCTCCATCCACACCGATGCAGTGAAGAACACCAAGGTTTACGGAGCCAGCACCTTTACCATGGGTATGAGCAAGGAAAGTTCCAACTTGGAAGTGGCCAAGCGCGAGAACAGCGTCATGCTGCTCGAGGACAATTTCGAAGAACGCTATGCCGGCTTCGACCCCTCATCGGTAGAATCTTACATCATCTTCGAACTGATGCAGGACATCCACCTGGAAAACAGCATCATGATGGCCAAAGACATCCAAGACCAGCTGGTCGGTCACAAGCGTCACGACCGGGGCGTGCGACAAGCGCCCTATTGGGTACTGCACCGCACGGGCATGCCAGCAGTCCTGGTGGAACTCGGATTCATTTCCAACCCGGAAGAAGAACGCTACATGAAAAGCGGCAAAGGTCAAGAAGAACTGTCAGAATGCATTTTTCAGGCCATCTGCAAGTACAAGCGCGCCTGCGAGAACAAGAGCAATGCCATTTCCAAACAGAGCTTGGACAATCTTACCACGGCCGACGAGAGTGTCAGCTACAGGGTACAGATTTTGGTTTCCAAAACCATATTGGCAGATAACGACAAGCAATTCAAGCAGTTAAGCGATATTTCCTATTATCAGGACAAGAATCTGTATAAGTATACCTGCGGACATTTCGCCAGCGAGCAGGAAGCCCAGGCGTTGCGCAAGAAGATAAAAGACTTGTTTCCAGATGCTTTTGTGGTAGCCATCAAGAACGGCCAGCGCATTTCCATGGAGGAGGCCAGAGCGACAGCCGGCCGGTGACGCATAGTGAAGGCTCATATATTCTGCATAATTATTCGCAGCCCAATATCTTACCGAAGATTTAATGCAAAGATAACACCGTTTCGCAGCCCCTTATGAACAAGCACTTTACCCCACGTTCTGACAAAAATGGCAAGCGCAACTGACAAAAATACAAAGCACTGAACCTGAGCTTATTAAGAATTGTTAACAGTGGCATTACACTGATTTTCTGAGCATTAGGCACAAGTCGCTCATTTCAAACGCATTCCGATTTTTGAGACTCGCAAGGCTTGTTATGCAATTTGGAGGTTGATTTTTTTTGTCGGAAATTTGCCATCGCAAGTGCTGGAAACGGCACTTGTTTTGTCCTCTAAGCTATCGTTTTACCATTTACTTGTCAACAATCGTCACCGTGGAGCTGAAAGTTACACAAATATGGGATGCCTGTCTGGCCATTATCAAGGATAATGTGTCGGGCGAGAGCTACGACAAGCTCTTTGCGCCCATACAGCCGCTGCAGTTCAAGGACGATTGTCTTTGGATACAGGTTCCCACCCATTTCTATGTAGAACAGTTGGAGGAAAATTATTCCGACCTGTTGGCCAAGGTACTCTGCCGCGTCAACGGCAAGCCCACCCGACTGATGTATCAGGTTCAGATTTCCGACACCCAGGTGAAGATTGCCGCCGAGACTCAGCACCGACCCAGCAACCGTCAGGTTTTCGACCTCGACCCCCAGCTGATCGCCAAGCTTAATTTCGACAATTTCGTTGAAGGCGAGAGCAACCGCTTGGCACGCACAGCGGGTATTTCCATCGCCGAGAATCCCGGCACCACCATCTTCAACCCGCTGTTTGTTTACGGCAAGTCGGGAGTGGGCAAGACGCACCTGCTGCATGCCATCGGCAACGCCGCCATCGAAAGAAACCCGCGCGCACGCGTGCTGTATGTACCCTCCCACATTTTTCAGGTGCAGTATTCGCAAGCTTATCTGCAGAACAAAATCAACGACTTCATCCATTTCTACCAAAGTGTGGACGTGCTGCTGATAGACGACATTCACGAACTGGCTGGAAAGACGGGTACGCAGAATGTCTTCTTCCACATTTTCAACCACCTGCACCAATTGGGCAAGCAGATAGTCTTCACCTGCGACCGCGCGCCCAAGGAGCTGGCCGGTATTGAAGAGCGCCTTATGTCGCGTTTCAAATGGGGATTGACGGCCGAGATGCGCCAACCCGACTACCAGCTGCGCGTAGACATTCTGCACCGCAAGATGCAGCAGAACGGTATCGAAATGCCCGAGGAAGTGGTTACCTATATTGCCAACCATATCAAGGACAACGTCCGCGACTTGGAAGGGGTACTCACCTCGCTTATCGCTCACTCCATTATCGAAGGACGCAACACCGATCTGACGCTTTGCCGTCAGGTGGTGGAGAATTCCGTGCAAGTCTTCGATGAGGAGAAAATCACCGTCGAGAGCATCGAAGACGAAGTCTGCCGTTACTATCACTTGGAAAAATCTGTGCTTCATTCGCGCAACAAGAAGCAGGAAGTGGCACGCGCCCGTCAGGTAGCTATGTTTTTGTCCAAAAAGTACACCGACAAGTCTTACGCCTTTATCGGCGAAGTGATGGGCAAGCGCAACCATGCCACCGTTATCCATGCCTGCAAGTTGGTGGAACAGAGCCTCGACATCGACAAGGAGCTCAACAGCGACCTGCAAAAAATCCAACACGCATTGTCCCTTCTGTAAGCAGCCTTCTTTTGGCCGCGCTTGAATTTTTGCATCTCTTTTCATAGTTTTGCGCCGTTTTGAGGAAGCGATCACTATGATTATCAATAACAAGAAGCTTATACTGATGCTGTCTGTATGCGGCCTGCTTGCCATGGGTCTGCGGGCCCAGAACAACCCCGCCTACGACAGCACCCTGGATTACTTGCGCCTTGACGCACCGGTTTTCAGCCAGACACACGGCTTTTACCAAGCGCCCATCCAAGTCAGTATCACCGCCAAGGCGCAAGGTGCCAGTATCGTGTACACCACCGACGGCAGCGACCCCGGCGCCGATAATGGTCAGTTTTACAGCCAGCCCGTTGACATTGCGAAAACCACCATCCTCAGGGCCTGCGTGCTGGGCAACGGCGATTACGAGAACAGCCGCATCAGTACCTGCAGTTACTTCTTTGTGGACGATATCATACAACAGCCCGACAAAATAGACGGCTATCCCGACACTTGGGGTCCTTATGCACAAATCAGCGGAACGGCCAAGGCCGATTACGGCATGGATCCGGAGCTGACCCAAACCGAGGTCCAACGCGAGGAACTCCGTCAAGGTTTTCTTTCCCTGCCCGTGGTAAGTGTCGCCACCGACAAAGGCAATCTTTTCAATCAGGAGAATAATGCTGAAACCGGCGGTATCTATATCTACACCGACCCGCCTACGGGCTATACCAAAACCAAGGTAAGTGACCCCGGCACCAAATGGCTACGGGCTTCCTCGGTAGAGATTTTCGATACCAAAGGCGAACTGTCCATTCAAGAAGACTGCGGTCTGAGACTGCACGGCGGACACAGCCGTCTGGCGGAAAAATCGCCCAAGCACGGCTTTCGGCTGGTATTCAAAGAAAAGTTCGGCAACAAAAAAATGAAGGCCAACATCTTCGGTGCAACGCAGGCCAAGAAGCTCGACAATCTGGTGCTGCGCGGCGGATTCTGCAATACCTGGATACACGCCAACGTGGTTGAACGCAACCAGGCCCTCTACACCCGCGATGCCTGGGCCAAGGAAGTTCAGGCTGCCATGGGACATCCGCATTCTCACCAGCGCTACGTCAACCTGTTCCTGAACGGTATTTATTGGGGGCTCTACAATATCACCGAACGCATCGATGAAGGTTGGTGCGAAGAGTATCTTGGCGGCTACGAGACCGACTATGACGTTATCAAGGTGGAGGACAGCCCGCAGGAAGTGCTGGCCAGCAGCGGCACACTCGACAATTGGAAGAAGCTCTTCGATTTGGCTGTAGCCACAGCCAGCGACGAGAATTATGCCCAAATAGACGCGCTACTCGATTTAACGAACTTTGTCGACTACATGATTATCAACATCTACGGCGGCAATACCGACTGGGACCGTCATAATTGGCTGGCCGTGTACAACACCGTTACGCCGGGCGAGGGCTTCAAGATGCTTTGCTGGGACTCGGAGCACGTGCTCAAGGATGTCAATCAGGATGTAGGACTGGGTGAACTGCGCAGCCTCTGCCCCAGCCTGCTCTTCAAGAATCTGATGAAATATCCGGAGTTCTGTCGTCTGGTGGGCGACCGCATTCAGAAACAATGCTACCAGCACGGGCCCTTGGAACCCGGCAACACCACCCTTATCTGGACCCGTCTTTCCGATGAAATCGCTTCGGCCTTGAACTGCGAAGCTGCCCGCTGGGGCGATTATCGTCGCGATGTACATTCTTGGAAATCGGCACCTTACGAGCTTTACACCAAAGCCACACATTACGATGCCCTGCAAAAGGATATGCTGGAAAATATCTTGCCCTATCGCCGCGACGTGTTTATCGGGCAAATGCAGCAACAAGGCCTTTTTCCACAGGTTGCGGCACCGCTCATCTGCATCGGTGGAGAGGTTTGGAACCGTGAGGAACCTGCGGAGAACGACCACATCACACTGCAGCACAGCGCCGGCACCATTTATTATAGCCTCAACGGTCAGGATCCTGTCAGCTGGGACAAACAGGGCAAGGGCAGCCCAGCGGCTCAAGCCAAGACCTATTCCAATGAAACTTTCAACATCGGCGGTGAAGATTTCTGCCTGAAAGCCAGAACCTTGCAAGACGGCACCTGGAGTGCACTGAGTGAAATCCACTGGACAGCTCCCAGCATCGAAGACGCACTTCCGGACCTCAGCGCTCCGCAGGCTTTCTGCCTGGAAGCAAGCCTTCCCGAAGGAGACATCAGACTACGTTACACCGGGGCTGAAGCCTGCCGTATCGGTCTTTACGACATGAGCGGAAGACTTCTGCGACTGGCCACGCAAGAAAATGCCGATGGCGAAGGTCTGATCCGCATCAATTGGCAAGAACTC
>CAYRHC010000107.1:0-5867 GCA_964423935.1 uncultured Bacteroidales bacterium
CCGTATGGGCGATAGCGCCTTTGGTGGTAATCATCACGACACCCGCCGAGGCACGCGAACCGTAAATAGCCGTCGATGAGGCATCTTTTAATATATCGATACGCTCGATATCCTGCTGGTTGAGCCACTGGATATCGTCGCAGATAACGCCGTCAATCACATAGATGGGCTTGGTGCCGGAGTTTAGCGACGAGCGTCCGCGGATGTTGATGTCGAAGCCTCCGCCGGCCCGGCTGCTGCTTTGCGTAATGTTGACACCGGCTACGGCACCCTGCAAGGCTTCCATCATGGTAGGAGCTCCCTTCATGGTGAGTTTGTCGGTCTTGATGGAACCGACGGAACCGGTAAGGTCGTTTTTCTTTACCGTGCCATAGCCCACTACCACAGCTTCGTCCAGGTATTTGCTGTCTTCTTGTAGCACAAAGTCAAGCGAGCCGCCATCGGCCACTTTGCTCAGTGAAGCAAAGCCTAAATAAGACATGGTAACGGTGGCTCCCGAGGGGACATCCGACAACTGATAATTGCCGTCAACATCGGTTATGGCACACACTTTGCCATTGACGGCTACACTGACACCCGCCAGGGGCTCTCCATTCGCGTCCTTCACATGTCCGGTAAGCCTTTGCTGAGCCTGAAGGCAGAAGCTAGCGCAAAACAATGCGAGAAACAGCAGACATTTTTTACAAGTCATAAGTGATATTTAGTAGTAAAGTTTGCAAAGATAATTTAAAAGGGGTTGTTTCCACGTAAAATGCCCGTAAATATTGCATTTCAACAAGAAATAAAGGCGTTCGATTATGAGGAAAATCGCGGAGTAAGGGCTATATTTGTGGCCATTGAAACACTACTATCAACTTTTTAATAACTTTTTAAAACCATTTCTTATGAAGAAAATCTTTACGCTTGTTTTGACTGCCGCTGCAGTTTTCGCTTTGAACGCTCAGGTAAACTCTACATATAATGAACTGAGCCCCAAAACCTTTGTAGAAGAAACCGCCGACCAGTCTTGGGTGTTCCAAAATGGCATTTCCATGAAGGTTACCGGCAAAAGTTGCGCTTTTGCACAGTATGTTTCGGGTACCGATACCGTTCCTTTTGAAATGCTGAAAATCTCCAAGGAAAAGGCAGCAACCATTACCATTCCTTCTACTGTGGGTGTCGTTAAGGTAGATTTCATCGGCGTATCCAACTCTTCTGCCATGAACTGGGCCTACCTGCAGTCGTTCTCCAACACGGCTGATTATCCCATCATGACGGCCGAAGAACGGCAGGTTAAGGACAATGCCGCCATCCAAGCCTTGAAATACCCCATCAGCCCCGATGCCAAGAGCGTCAGCAAGCCTTTCGCTTCTTTCACCTCTGAAAAAGGCACTGCTTGGTTCGAAGAACTGAATTTCATGATTGACGGTAACAACCAGATTGCTGCCAACATTATCCTTTGGACTGTTGCTGCCGACGATGTTGAAAAATGGGACCCTGCTACCGACAAGACCCTCACCGATATCGAAAGCGTTGTTATCGCTCCCCGCGAGGGTGTGGTTTACAACCTCCAAGGCCAGATTGTAGGCGAAGACTATCAAGGCATCGTCATCAAGGACGGCAAGAAATATTTGAACAAATAATTTTGAGAAATAACCATAATGACAGCTCCGGCCGCAAGCCAGGGCTGTTGTTTTTTTAACTGTCTCTAATGAACAAACGCTTTCTGCCGCTGGTTTTGCTGGCGGCCTTGACAACGGCTCCGCTTGCCGCCCAAGCTCCCTTTAGTGTGAGCAGCGGTCTTTTCAATGCCGACAATACGAATACCTTGGGCCTATCTGTGGCCGATGGAACGGAAACCGTTACGGTCTTCGCCCCCAGCGATGCAAGCGACCATTTTAGCAATGGTGTGGTGATGGCAAGTTTCAAGGATGCCCTTTACTGTATGTGGCAGAGTTCCAAAACCGATGAAGATTCCCAAGACACTTGGGTGGCCTATGCCCGCAGTACCGACCAAGGCCAGACTTGGTCTGAACCTATGGTGTTGGCCGCCACTATCGACGATGGTTACTGCTCCTCCGGCGGGTGGCTGGTAACGGCCGACTCTCTGGTGGGCTACATCAATACTTGGCCGGCTTCTTTGGATCCCAAGGGCGGTTACACCCGTTATGTCGCTTCGGCCGATGGTCTTACCTGGACTGCCCCAGCTGATGTGCTGATGGCCGACGGCAGCCGTTTGGACGGCATCTTCGAACAGGATCCTCACCGCTTGTCCAATGGCCGAATTGTCAATGCGGCCCACTTTCAGCCCGGCTTGCACATTGCTCCTATCTATACCGACGATGCATCCGGCGTAAGAGGCTGGAAAAAAGGCACTTTTACTTATACCGACAACGGCTCGCAATCGGTGGAAATGGAGCCGAGCCTTTTTGAACAGGAAGACGCCACGCTGGTGATGATTTTCCGCGACCAGAAGTCATCGTACTTCAAACTGGCAGCTACCAGCAAGGATGCCGGGCTTACCTGGAGCAAGGCTGTCAAAACCAATATGCCCGATGCTCGCACTAAACAGTCGGCCGGAAATCTGCCCGATGGAACGGCCTATATGGCCGGCAATCCTGTCAGCAATAAACGCCGGGTTCCGCTGGTGCTCAGCCTAAGCCGTGATGGCAAGCTTTTCGACCATGCCGTGCTGCTGCGTAGCGATGACGATATCCAGCCTCTTCGTTATTCCGGCAAGGCCAAAAGCGCCAATTCGGGTTACAGCTATCCCAAATCGATGGTGGCCGGCGACTATCTCTATGTGGCCTACGCCACCAACAAGGAAGATGTGGAATATACCCGTGTTCCGCTCAGTGCCATTTCGCTCAATTCCATAGGCTTGCAGCAGATGGAGACTTTGCCTCGCGTGACGGCTTTTGCCTTGTATAGTTTGGAAGGCCGTCTGCTGTATCAAAGCAGCGAGGGTGAAGATTTCGAAGATTTGGACAAGAGCACTCTCGGCCGAGGTATGTACATTTTGCGGACCACCGATGGTAAAACCGTGCGTGCCAAAGTGGTGGCGGTCGATTAACGACAGACGATATTGCGTATGCAGTTCAGTCCGACCGACTCGTTCAGCTTCTTGACGAGCGAGTTGCGCATCAGCATCAGTTCGTTGCGCACGATGGCCGAATCAACGTGAAGATAGAGCGTTCCGCCCCGGATGTAGAGCTTCTCGGTGTGCGCCGCCAAGTTTGGGCCGACGATGTCGGCCCAATTCTTTATCAACCTTACTTCGGCTAGCTTGCCGTCCAGGTGCTGCTCTTTGAGTACCTGCTGCAGGACGTTGTCCAGACTTTCACTATTGCGCCGTCTCATCCCTGGTGTAAACTGAAATCTGACCGTTCTCCACATAAAACACTTTGTGCTCGCCCTGCGTGCTGTGCAGTATCCGCTCCAAATGCGACAATTGCGTATCGGTGATAAAAATCTGTCCGAAGTTGTCTTGCGATACCAGACGGATAATATTGGCTACGCGCAGGTCGTCGAGCTTGTCGAAGAGGTCGTCGAGCAACAGGATGGGTGTCTGACTGCTCTTTTGACGCAGAAAATCGGCCTGCGCCAATTTCATGGCAATCACGCAGGTCTTGTTCTGCCCCTGGCTTCCTAACTTTTTGAGCGGATACCCCTCGAGTTGAATGTCGATGTCGTCTTTGTGTATGCCGTGTGTACTGTAGCCGATAATCTTGTCGCGCTCGCGCCAGTTGGCCAGTTGCGGAGCCAAGTCGCCCCGTTCCAGATGAGAACTGTAAGTTAGTCCCACTTTCTCGCCGTTACCCGAGATGACTTGGTGAAACTGGTTGAACAGTGGCGTGAAGGCCTCGATGAAAGCTTGTCGTTTGCAGAAAATGTCCTGGGCGTACTGCGCCATTTGGTATTCGTAGATTTCGTAGACATCATCGCTGAAGTGCTGCCGTTCTTCCTGCTTGAGCATGGCGTTGCGCTGCTGTAGGGCTGCGTTGTACGAGACAAGCGCCTGCATGTACTGCGAGTCGTATTGAGCGATAGTCATGTCCATAAAACGACGCCGTTCCTCACTGCCTTCGCGAATCAGAGCCTCGTCCGAGGGAGAAATCATCACCAGTGGCAGTTTTCCGATGTGTTCCGAAAGTTTGTCGTAGCTTTTCTTGTCCTGCTTGAAAACCTTGCGCCCGTGCCGTTTGGTGCCGCAGTAGAACTCGTGGGCCTTGCCGTCTATCTGATAAAGGCCTTGTACCATATAGAATTCGGCATCGTGGCGTATCAGCTGAGAATCGAGAGCGTTGTTGTGGCTCTTACAGAACGACAGCAGGTAAACGGCATCCAACAGGTTGGTTTTGCCCTGGCCGTTGTTGCCGAAAAAACAGTTGAGTTTGGGCGAAAGTCCGATGCTGGCTTCGGCAATGTTCTTGAAGTTGAGTATGGACAGCTGTTGAAGATACATAAGGCGTTGTTGGTCATAGCAAAATTACAGCAAGGCTAGAGGAAAAACAAGCAGCCCAACTTTGTTTTTAGTGAAAAGATTTTTATACCTTTGCGCGCTTAGTGAATATTGATAACAATTGAAAAAACATAAAACTATGGCAACTACAAAAGTAAAGGCAGAAGACAACAAAGATGCCTTGGAAGGAATGAACGAAGCTTTGGGCCGTTCGGAACAGTTTATCGAAAAGAACCAGAAAACCCTGCTGATAGCTTTGGCCGCCGTTATTGTTATTATCGGTGGTGTATTGTTGTATAACAACAAGGTGGTACTCCCCAGAGAGCAGAAGGCTGCCGAGCAGATTTTCAAGGGTGAACAGTATTTCGCTGCCGACTCTTTGCGTCTGGCTTTGGAAGGCGATGCCGTCGACTATATCGGTTTCGAAGCCATCATCAAGGAATACTCCGGTACCAAGACCGCCAAATTGGCCAAGGCTTATGCCGGCTTGTGCTACAAGGCTCAGGGCGATTACAAGACTGCCATCTCTTACTTGAGCAAGGTCAAAACTTCCGACTTGGTTGTCAATCCTGCTTTGATCGGTGCTATCGGCGACTGCTATGTAGAACTTGGCGAAGCCCAGAAGGCCACCGCTTATTTCGAAAAGGCCGCCAAGTCGGGCAACAGCCTGCTTGCTCCCATTTATCTGATGAAGGCCGGTCGTGCCTATGAATCGCTGGGTCAGTGGTCGAAGGCGCTGAAGGCTTACGAAACCATCAAGGCTGAATATCCCAACTCTTTGGAAGGCACCGAAGTTGAAAAATACATCGAACGCGCAAAGTGCCAGAAATAAGCGCTGATGGCTACCAAAAATCTTTCTGAATACAATCCGCAGCTACTGCCGGATGCGAGTGCTATGGTCTTTGACGTGGTGGTTTCAAATTGGAATCACGAAGTGACCGATGCCCTGCTCAACGGTGCGCTGACTTGCCTTACCGACAACGGTGTTGCCCGCGAAAACATCCGTGTGTACCACGTACCCGGCAGCTTTGAATTGGTGTACGCAGCTGCTCGCCTGAACAGCGAGAATGCCGTGCGCGAACATCCCAGCGATGCCATTATCGTACTCGGCTGTGTGGTAAGGGGCGGCACCCCTCATTTCGATTACGTCTGCCAAGGCGTTACCCAGGGAGTGGCTGCTGTCAATGCTCAAGCCAAGACTCCTGTCATTTTCGGTTTGCTCACCACCGACGATATGCAACAGTCGCTCGACCGTGCCGGTGGTGTCCTTGGCAATAAGGGTGTGGAAGCCGCTCAGACAGCCATTCATATGGCGGGTTTCTCGCAGTCCATATAATCAGGGACAGCGAAAGCGGCAGCCGGCGCCCAAGGGCGCCGGCTGCCGCTTCGTTTAGAGACGCATCGTTTAGAGACTCTTCAATATCTT
>CAYRHC010000108.1:0-5802 GCA_964423935.1 uncultured Bacteroidales bacterium
CGGCCTTGGTCACGTACGCTCAGTACGCTCCCGTCGGCCTCGCCTTGCGACCGCACTGCTTCACCCACTCTCCGAGCTTGAAACCGAAGAATAGGTATAGCGGGCAAATCAGTGCGCTCGCGGCGGCTCGGCCTTGGTCACGTACGCTCAGTACGCTCCCGTCGGCCTCGCCTTGCGACCGCAAAAAAGAAGGGAGAGTGCGCTCGCGGCGGCTCGGCTTTGGTCACGTACCAACGGCTAATAATAAAAAGATGAATGAAAGCAAGATGGCGGCAGCCATAGAACTGCCCAAGATTCCCGACGAGAGGGGTAACCTGTCGTTCCTGGAGAACGGACACCAGATTCCCTTCAACATCAAGCGCGTGCAATGGATATTCAATGTACCCGCGGGTGAGGCCTGCAACTTTGCGTCCTGCAGCCAAGGAGAGGAGTTCATCTTGGCGCTCTCGGGCAGCCTGGACCTCTGCGTAGGCGAGGGCGGGCAACGTGAGGTCTATCATCTGAATCGTTCCAACCTTGGCGTATATGTGCCGGCAGGCTGTCCGCGCAAGCTGGAGAATTTCTCCACCAATGCCATTGCGGCCATTGTTTCGTCGCAGGCGGACGCAGCCGCGCAGGCTCTCGAGCCTGCGCCTGCGCGCCGACCGGCCCAAGTGGCCTCTTGCAGCCGCGTGCTCAACTCCTGCTGTCTCAACATCGAACCCCAGCGTCATCCGCAGCGCAAGGGCGATATCTGCGTGGTGAATAACCTCTCGCAGATGCCTTTCGATGTGAAGCGCGTCTTCTTTATCTACGATGTGCCGGCAGGTGCGTTCCGCGGCGGGCACGCGCACAAGGAACTCTATCAGCTCATCGTGGCTGTCAGCGGTTCCTTTACTGTCCGTCTGGACGATGGCGATGACAACCGTAGCGTCACATTGAACCGACCTTATCAAGCTTTGCTGGTGGAACCCGGTATTTGGAGCGAACTCAACAATTTTTCTTCTGGTTCGGTGTGTCTGGTGCTGGCTTCCGACCTTTACGATGCCTCCGATTACTTGCGTCGCTACGACAAGTTTCTTCAATTTAAGATCGAAGCCCATGATTAAGTTTCTCGATTTGCAGCAGATAAACGCTCGCTTCCGCGAGGAAATGCTTCAAGCCATGACGCGCGTGTACGACTCCGGCTGGTATTTGCAGGGTCAGGCCAATGCCGAGTTTGAACAGTCCTACGCACAGTACATCGGTACGGCCCATTGTGTGGGTTGCGCCAATGGTCTGGATGCATTGACGCTGATATTCCGCGCCTATATCGAACTGGGCATGCTCAAACGAGGCGATGAAGTGCTGTTGCCGGCCAATACCTATATCGCCACCATTATGGCTGTTTCGGAAAACGGTCTGGTGCCGGTGCTGGTAGAGCCGTCTCCTGCCACGCTGCAAATCGATGAAGACAAAATAGAGCAGGCCATCAGCGGGCGTACCAGGGCCCTGTGTATCGTGCATCTCTACGGCCGCAATGCCTGTACGCCCAAGATATTGCAGCTTTGTCGCCAATATGGCCTGCTGCTGGTGGAAGACAATGCCCAGGCTCATGGCTGCCGTTACGGCGAGCGGCGCACCGGTTCTCTGGGCCATGCCGCCGCTCATTCTTTTTATCCGGGTAAGAATCTTGGTGCCTTGGGCGATGGCGGTGCCGTCACTACCGACGATCCGGCCTTGGCCGAGGCAGTACGTTCTTTGGGCAACTATGGTTCGCAGGCCAAATATGTTTTCCGTTATGCCGGTCGCAACAGTCGTCTGGACGAAGTACAGGCCGCCGTACTCTCGGTAAAGTTGCGACATTTGGACCGGGACAACGATTTGCGCCGGTGCGTGGCAGACTATTATTACCGTCACCTGCAACATCCTTGTCTGCACTTGCCCGAACGTCAGCCGGAAGCGGAGCAGGTACATCATCTTTTCCCAGTCTTGCTCGACAGTCGGGCTCATCGCGATGCTTTGCAAGAATATTTGCGTCAGCATCAGGTGCAGACCCTTATCCATTATCCCATACCGCCGCATTTGCAAGCATGTTACGCCGCTGCGCCCTGGAACCATTATGCCAAAAGCAAAGCGCTCCCGCTGACGGAAGCGCTTGCAGATAGGGAATTGAGCCTGCCTATAAGTCCGGTGCTGACCATAGACCAGGCAGATCAAGTAGTAGATCTTGTCAATCAGTGGGAAGCCGAAAGCTGAATACGTCCTCTTTGAACACCTTCCAGCCATTGCGGCAGCGATGAAGGCCCTACCAAATCGGTGGAGTTCACCTTGTTGCGGACACCGGGAATGACATCCAGCACGGCTATGCCGGTCTGAGGCAGGGTGTAGAGTTGTGCATCGCGGCCATCGCGGGGGGTGAAGACACCCAAGAAAGTGCCGGCTTTGCCGTTCTGCAGCAGCAACTGACCTTCGCCCGTCTGGAAACGGGCCCATTTCCAGTCGTTGAAATAGCCTTTGAATTCAGGATATTCGAAGCTCTCGCCGGGAATGGGGTCGTTGTACTCGTTCTCCCAAACATCCAGCACGGTACCGTGCATACGGTTCTGCCATACACGGTAGGGACCTTTGCCCAGGAAGCGGAGCGACTGCACCTGTTCTTCGGGATAGTCGAAGCAGATACCGCAAAGTTCCACATTGCCTTCCCAACGGTAAGCGTAGTCGATATAAATGGCACCGCTCTTCTCGACGGTCCAGTCTACCTCTTGCAGCTGACCCCAGTAGCGGGCGCTGACAACAAGCTTGTCATCAGCCTCTTGCACTTCGAGAGATGTCAGGGTAGAGGTGCCGGAAACATCCTGATAAATACGTTCTTTGCTGCGGGCAACCTTGTCGTCGTGGTTGTAGTAGACATCCATGGAACGGTCGCCACGGCGGGCAGCGATAAAGCGCGGGCCCTTGCTCAGCGACATTTGGTTGAACTTCTGCAGATAACCGGTTTTGGTGTCTAAACGCAGTTCGTTGTCGCCGGCCTTGACAATCAGACTGCCGTCTTGATATTCGTACGACAGGGCCAAATCTTGCGCTTGAGCCTTGGGTTGCAGTTCATCGAGGCCTTTCCAATACCAGGCCCAAGTGTAAACGGCCAGGCCTTCCGGATTGTAGGCTGTTACATACAAGGCATCGGCATCTTTCCAGTTGGCGGGCAGTTTGAGACTAAGCTCTCCGTTTTGGCGGGCGGGCAGGTCCAGCCCTTGCTGTTGGCCCTTGGCTACACAGTCGTGACCGGTCTTTGCAATATCAAATTTGGCCAGCTCCCAGCTAAAGTTACAGTCTTTCAGGTTGATGAAATCGTAGCGGTTCTCCACGTAGAACTTGCCGGCAAAAGCATCGGCATCGGCAATGAAACTGCATTGGTCGGCCCGCATGCGCTCTTCGCGGTGCAGGCGCTCTTGCGGCTGATTGGCGGGCTTGAGGTAGATGGGCGACCAAACCTGACGGATAGTGTAGAAGCTGCCTTCCTTCTCGTGATGGGGACCCACGATACCATCGGCACCATAGTTGCCGACATTGTCTATCTTGTTGTTCAAGTCGGTGCGCATCACACCTTCGTCGGCAAACACCCAAAGGAAGCCGCCCACGTTGCGCGGATGACGGCATTGCATTTCCCACATATCCCAAAGACCAGCACCGTGGCCGCCATCGTAGAGGCCGTGCAGAAACTCGGTAGGCATATAGATGCCGGGATTGCGCATATAGTCCTGGCTCTCGCCGTAAGAACGGTAGTGCTTGGTTTCGAAACCATTGCGGTTGGCCCAAGGATAAAGCACGGGACGTTTTTGCAAATCGTATTCGTAGAACAGTGGCTCGAGTTCGTAGTTGAAACCACCTTCGTTACCGTTCGACCACCAGAAGATACTGGGATGGTTGATATCGCGCACGAGCATCTCCTTAACCAGCTTGCTGCCCACTTGCGTATCGTATTTGCCGTGCCAGCCGGCCAACTCGTCCATCACGTACAGACCCAGCGAGTCGCAGTAGTCCAGGAAGATGGCATCTGGCGGATAGTGCGACATGCGCACGGCATTCATATTCATTTCCTTGATGAGTTTCACATCGTCGAGGTTGTCGCTGTAGCTCAGGGCGCGGCCTGTTTCGGGACGGAAGCTGTGGCGGTTGACACCTTTCACCAAAATGCGCTGTCCGTTGATGTACAGACCATCGTTTTCGCGCACCTCGATGCTGCGGAAACCGAAGCGCTGGCGCACCCGGTGTTGTACCTGACCCTTGTCATCGAGCAGGCTGAATTCCACGTAATAAAGGTTAGGCGTTTCGGCCGACCAGTTCTTGATACCCTCCACTTGCGTGTCTACCAGTACTTTGTCGCCACCTTTGCGCAAAGGCGTTTTGATGGTTTTGCCCACTTGCTTGCCCTGCAGGTCGGTAAAGCGGGTTTCAATGCTGTAGCCTTCGCCCATGGCACAACCCAGAAAAACTTCGCTGCGGAATGCGCCATCGGCCTTGGCATCAAGGGCACAACGGTCGATATGGAAAGCGGGCAGGGCTTCCAGATAAACGGGACGGAAAATGCCGCCGAAATTCCAATAATCGGCGCGGCGCTCGGCCAGGTTGACACTTTCGTTGGCCGATTCTTTGCTGACGGTCACCTCGAGTGTATTCTCCTTGTCGCCGAAATAGACGCGGTCGCTCATGTCGCCGTAGAAACGGTAGAAGGAACCTTGGTGCAACTTGATGCCCCGGCGTCCGTTGATATTGACGCTACAATCGGTCATGACGCCGTCAAAAACCAGCCGGATAACGCGGCCTTCCCAAGAAGCGGGCAGTTTGAAGGTGGTGCGGTATTTGCCCTGTTCCTTGGCGATGCCTTCAGGATTGGCTTTGCCGTAGAAGGGCATACCGTACTGATAGGTGCCGAAACCTTGAAGTTCCCAGCAGGAAGGCACTTTTATCTTGGTCCATTGGCCGGCATTGCGTCCGTCGGTGCAGAAAAAATCCCAGTCCACAGCAGTAGCGGCATCTCGGCCGGAAATGTACTGTATCTGGGTTTCAGGGCCCAACTGGGGCTGGCTTTTGGTTTTGGGCTGCTTGGCTTGCAGGGAGCTTAGACTCAACATACAGCAGGCTAGGCAGCAGAGTTGTCTCAGTTTCATGTACGTAGTTTTTGTGATTTTGTTTCTTCGATGTCCACAAAGATAAAACATCTTCCCTTGACGGACAAATGAAAGCGAAGCCGGCAAAGGCCTTAGCCACGTCCGCAGAGGCTCAACAGCCCGTTGATGATGGTTAGCGGATGGGCCGGGTTACCGGGCAGGTAAAGGTCGACGTTGTGTTGCTCCAGAAAATGACGGTCGATGTCGGGCGAGGCTGTGAACATGCCGCCGCTGATGGCATCCGTGCCGCAAAGCACCACTATTTTGGGTTCGGGCGTGGCCTGATAGCAGATGTCCAAAGCAGTGGCCATATTCTTGGAAATGGGGCCTGTAATCACCACACCGTCGGCATGGCGGGGCGAAGCGACGAACTCTATGCCGTAGCGGCCCATGTCGAAGTTGACATTGCCGGTGGCTCCCAGTTCCCACTCGCAACTGTTGTCACCGCCGGCCGAAACCTGACGCAGCTTCAGTGAATGGGCAAAACATTTCTTGATTTCCGGGCGTAGCGTTTCGCGGTCGAAAACGATGGGACGGTCTTCGCCTTCACGCACGATGAGGTTCTCCCTTTTGTTGGTGGCCAACTTATAGTCTTGGCTGAAGCGAATTTTTTGGGGAAAACATCTTGCGCATTCGCCGCAGAACATGCAACGTCCCAAATCAAGGCTCAGGC
>CAYRHC010000109.1:0-5792 GCA_964423935.1 uncultured Bacteroidales bacterium
CTACTGCCAGCGTACGTATGACGGAAACCAACCGCGACTATATCGACCTGTTTGTAGAAGAGTACAAGGCCCTTGACGAAGGCGCCCGCCTGTCGGCCATCTTCAGTACGCTCGAGATGAAAGGCCGTATCGACCCCACCACTTCCGACGAAGATGTCATCAAGGTGTTGAGAGAGGATGTCCAGAGTGCTATTGACAACTCCTTCAACGTATTGCGTACCCGTATCGACCGCTTCGGCGTGGTACAACCCAATATCCAGCGTCTGGAAACCAACGGTCGTATCTTGGTGGAACTTCCTGGTATCAAGGAACCCGAACGTGTCCGTAAATTGCTCCAAGGTTCTGCCAGCCTCGAATTCTGGGAGACCTACAACTTGAGTGAAATCTACGAAAGCCTTATCGCTGCCAACACCATTGTACGCGACGCTATCACCGCTCAGACTCCCGCCCAGGAAGAAGTGAAGGAAGAAGCCAAGAAAGTGGAAGCTCCCGATCAAGCCAAGAGCGAAGAGGAAGCCTTGCTGGAAGGCATGGAGGATGTTGAAGATAGTCAGGACAATGCCCAAGCTTTGGAAGAATGGAAGAAGGAATATCCTTTGTTCGCCGTTCTGAATGTCAACCAAAGCGAACAGGGTATCGGTTACGGTCCTTGCGTGGGCTATGCTTTGGGTAGAGATACCGCTCAAGTAAACGCCTATTTGAATATGCCCAAGGTGCGCGAAACCTTGCCCCGCGACTTGAAGTTCTTCTGGTCTGTCAAGCCGATTTCCGAATCGAGCAACCTTTACGAACTGATTGCCGCCAAAGCCGGCAACCGCGATGGTAGCGCTTCACTAGCCGGTGATGTCATCACCGATGCCCGCGACAACTTCGAACAGGCCAACGGCCGCGTAGTGGTCGATATGGAAATGAACGCCGAGGGTGCCAAGACTTGGGCCCGCCTTACCAAAGACAATATCGGCAAGAGTATCGCCATTGTATTGGATAACTTCGTTTATTCTTATCCTACCGTTCAGGGTGAGATTACCGGCGGCCGCTCGCAGATTTCCGGCAACTTCACCGTTAACGAGGCCAAGGACTTGGCCAACGTGCTGAAATCCGGTAAGATGCCCGCTCCCGCACATATCGTTCAAGAAGATATCGTTGGTCCCTCACTGGGCCAGGAAGCCATTCAGGACGGTTTGATTTCGTTCATCATCGCCTTCATCCTGATTCTGATTTACATGGTGTTCTTCTTCGGCTTGAAGGCCGGTCTTATCGCCGACTTCTGTCTGTGCTGCAACATCTTCTTTATCTTCGGTATTTTGGCATCTTTCCAGGCCGTGCTTACCCTTCCCGGTATTGCCGGTATCGTACTGACGCTGGGTATGGCCGTCGACACCAACATCCTTATCTACGAACGTATCAAGGAAGAGCTGGCTGCCGGCAAGAACATCAAGAAAGCTGTAGAAGAAGGTTACAAACACGCCTTCACCGCCATCTTCGATGCCAACCTGACCACCTTGCTTACCGGTGTCATCTTGTTCTTGTTCGGTACCGGTCCTATCAAGGGCTTCGCCACCACCTTGATTATCGGTATCCTTACTTCGTTCTTCTGCGGTGTATTCCTTAGCCGTCTTATCTTCACCAGCAATCTGGAAAAAGACCGACTGCTCAACCTTACCTTCACCACCAAGGTTTCTGCCGGCTTCCTTAGAAATCCGCACTTCAACTTTATGGGCAAGCGTAAGATCGGTTACATCATCTGTATTGTCTGCGCTGTCATCACCGCCGTTACCTTGTGTTTCCGCGGCATGAGCCAGGGCATCGACTTCTCGGGTGGACGTAACTACGTTGTTCGTTTCGACCATTCCGTCAATACGGAAGAGATACGGCAATCGCTCGAAGGGGCTTTCGAAGATGCTTCCCTGTCGGTTATCACCATCGGTAGCGACAATCAGGTTCGTATCTCCACCAACTATAAGATTGAAGAAACCAAGAGTGTTGACGGTGAAATCGAAGCTCTGATGTTCGACAACCTGCAGAAATTCTTGCCCGAAAACAGCAGTCTGGAAGAATTCATGTCACAGAACATTGTTTCTTCGCAGAAGGTTGGTCCTACCATTGCTTCGGACATCAAGATTTCGGCTATTTGGGCCGTATGTCTCGCCTTGATTGCCATCGCTCTGTATATTCTGCTGCGTTTCCGCAACCTGGCCTTCAGTATCGGCGTTATCGTTTCGCTGTCGTTCACGGTGATGTTTATCTTCGGTGCTTTCTCACTGCTCTACGGTATCATGCCTTTCAGCTTGGAAATCGACCAGACCTTCATCGCCGCCATTCTGACGGTTATCGGTTATGCCGTAAACGATACGGTGGTTGTATTCGACCGTGTACGTGAAACCACCAAGATGTATCCTACGCGTCACAAGTTCCTGCTGATGAACACTTCCATGAACTCAACCTTGCTGCGTACCTTCAGTACTTCGTTGAGTACCTTGGTTGTTCTTATCGCCATTCTGCTTTTCGGTGGTGACAGCATCCGCGGTTTCGCCTTCGCTATGTCGCTCGGTGTTATCGTTGGTACCTTCGGAACCCTGTTCGTAGCTTGTCCTCTCGCCTACGACATCCAGCGCAAGCGTCTGGGCTTCACCGATGAAGTGAAGGAAAACGCCTGATAGCTGATGCGTTTGCATATTGCCATGCCTGCCATGGACGAAAGCGGTTATCTGCCTTCGTCCATGGCAGCGCTGTTTTCGCAATCTTGCAGTTATCCCTACCATATTTACGTTTGCGTCAACCAGCCGGAGCGCTACTGGCAGAAGCGCCCAGAACTTTGTCTTCGCAACCGGGAGAGTATCGCTTACCTGCAAAGCCTGCATGGACCGTTGAGCGTCATCGACAGAAGCAGTCCGGGCCAAGGTTGGAGCGACAAGCACAGCGGTGTGGGTTGGGCCCGCAAGACGCTCTTTGAGCATATTTGTGTTCAAGCCGAGCGTGGAGACCTCATTCTAAGTTTGGATGCCGACACCTTAGTGGACAGCAACTACTGCCAAACGGTGGGCGACTACTTTGCCAACCATCCCAAGACGCAGGCGCTCAGCCTACCCTATTACCATCCCCTGGGCGATGACGACAGGCTCAACCGCGCCATTTTGCGCTACGAGACCTACATGAGGCTCTACTACCTGAACTTGCAGGCCATAGCCTCGCCCTACGCCTTCACAGCCTTGGGCTCTGCCATGGCATTCCGCGTGGAGGCCCTGCAACGCATCGGTGGCATCAAGCCTTTGCCCAGCGGCGAGGACTTCTATCTCTTGCAAAAAATCTGCAAAACCGGATGCTTGGGACAAAACTGCGCCTGTCGGGTAATGCCGGCCACGCGATTGTCGGACAGAGTCGATTTCGGCACCGGTCCCGCGCTGGGCAAAGGCTGTCAGGGCAACTGGGAAAGCTACCCTTTCTACAGGCCGGAGCTATTTGCGCCCATTGCGGAAGCCTACGGGCTCATCCCGGAGATCTATCAAGGCAAAGGCTTGCCCGATAATGCCTTTTTGTCGTTTCTGGAGCAACAGTTCAAAAGTCAGGATCTCTGGCAACCGCTGCGCGACAATCTCAAGGACTTGCCTCATTTCCGTCGAGGCTTCCACGAAAAGGCCGACGGGCTTAGGATACTGCAATATCTGAAGTACCGCCAACAGCAAGAGCCGTACAGCGAAAAGGCCTGCTTGCAAGCGAACCTGAGATTGCATCTTGATATGGATTTCCCCTACGAAAGTATCGAGCAAGCGCCCTTGGCGTTTCTAGCCTCGCTTCGAGACCGTCTTTTCGAGCAAGAAAGAATGGCGCGAGAAATACAGGGCTAAGGCCAGCACAGCCAACAGCGAAAGCGGCGCCAAATACCAAGTGGAACCCGTTCCGATTTGTTCACCGAAATCTTCGGCCAGCCAAGCCTTATTGACGGCATATTCCGTCAGCACCACCACGGCGTTGTTGGTTGCGTGCGCGGCGATGGGCACCCAAAGACTACCAGTCCAGCAGAATAGGTAACCCAGCCAAAGTCCCATCAAAAAACGGGGAAAGAAGCCGAAGAACTGCAAATGGATGGCACTGAAAACCAAGGCCGATACCCAAATGGCCAAGTGGGGGATACGCTGCTCAGATTTCATAAGCCCTATCATGCCGGCGCGAAAAAAGGATTCTTCGCCGAAGGCAGTCACAAAGGCTATCACCAATAAATTGAGCAAGAGTGTTCCCAAGCTGTCATCGGCCAACATACGTTGCGTCAACAGTTCGGCAGCGTCTTCCTGCTGGCGCATCCAGTCTTCGATGCCGGCCAAAGCGGCGGGCAAATGCAAAGATGCGTTCCAAGTCACCACCAGATTCATGAAAGGCAACATCAGGAAAACACTCAGCACAGCAGGCAACAACGCTTGCCAAGGAGCAGGGTTCAGCTTCAGAAATCTACGGGTATCCTCATGGAATACCTTCAACATCAGGAACAGAGGCAGGACAAAGACCAAGAGTGCCTGCAAAGCCTGCATTAGCTGAATATTGTCCAATCCGCAGAAAACGCTCAGCACCATGATGACCAGAAAGCCCAGCATCATGGCCGCCAAAAGCAATGCCAACTTGCACAAAACCCGTATCATGACGGCAAAAGTACAACAATAAAGGACAACAAAAGAGGCAGTTTTGAAAATTGTTTGTCCGTTTAAGAATAAAAATTTACCTTTGCCGTCCAAAAATCCCGTAGAAATGAACGTAGAAAAAGTCACTATTGATGCTGTCAACGCACAGATCAAAATCACTTTGGAAAAAGCTGATTATCAAGAAAGTGTAAACAAGACGCTGAAGAGCTACCGTCACAAGGCCCAGATTCCGGGTTTCCGTCCCGGCAATGCTCCCATGAGCCTCATCAAGAAAATGTACGAAAAGGGCGTTACCGCCGAAGAACTGAACAAGACCCTTTCCGAGTCTTTGTTCAACTATATTAAGGAGAACAACCTCGACATTCTTGGCGAGCCTCTTCCCAGCGAAAGTCAGGAATCTCAAGACCTCGATGGCGACGGTCCCTTCGAATTCGTGTTCGATATCGCCTTGGCCCCCGTGCTTGAATACACCTTGAACAAGAAAGACAGCGTTCCCTACTATAACATCACCGTTACCGACGAAATGGTTGACGCTCAAGTAAAAGCCTATGCTTCACGTGGCGGCCGCTACGAAAAGGTGGACCAGTTCGAAATGGGCGATTCCATCAAGGGTTGCCTGAGCGAAATCAGCGACAAGGAAGATGCCGTCAAGGTTGAAGACGCGCTCATCCTCCCCTCCTTCTTCAAGAACGAAGACGAGAAGGCCAAATTCACCGGCGCCAAAGTGGGTGACGTCATCACTTACAACCCGCATAAGGCCAACGATGGCAATGAAGCCGAGCTTGCTTCGCTGATGCGTCTGCCCAAGGATGTTGCCAAGGACATTATCGGCGACTTCACTTTCGAAATCAAGGAAATCAGCCGCTTTGTAGAAGGCGAGCTCAATCAGGAACTTTTCGACCAAATCTACGGAGAAGGTGCTGTGAGCGATGTTGAAGGATTCCGCGCCAAGGTTAAGGAAGATATTGCCAGCCAGTTCGTTCCCGAAAGCGATTACCGCTTTATGGTGGATGCCGAAGAAAAGCTGGTGGCCAAACTCAAGGATGTCGTTTTTCCCGAAGCCTTCCTCAAACGCTGGCTGCTCGTTACCGACAACAAGAAGACTGCCGAACAGATCGAGGCCGACATGCCCAAGATGATTGAAGAGCTCAAGTGGCATCT
>CAYRHC010000110.1:0-5788 GCA_964423935.1 uncultured Bacteroidales bacterium
AAGTGTTCCTGCACCACCTGCGGACGCGCAGAACGAAGATATCCTACGCTGAGGTCGCGGCAACTTATCATCAGTCGAGTTGTAAAAGTTCATCCGGAAAATCCATCTGCAGACAACGTTGGGACGGGTCGATATCCACGATGAAATCGTCTGCGGCAGGTAAAAGTATGAGACTGCCATCGCTGTCGAGTTTCACTTGAAAGAGCACGTTCATCGTGCTATCGTCCACGGCGGTAATAATCCCGATGGATGCGCCCGTTTTGTCCATCAGCCGGAAACCTTCGAAAAACTGCCAAGAGGGAATTTCTTCCATCTCGGAAGTATCGGCATAAGCCTTAGGATAATAGACATCGTGGTCGGCCAACAGTTTGGCATCCTGCTCGTTGTCGATATCTTCCATCTTCACCAGCGCCATGGAGTCGCTGCGAAAACGGTAGGATTCCACAAAGAAAGGCACATATATGCCGTCAATTTCCACTATCCAGTAGGGCGCTTGGGTACGGTCAAAGACAGCATCGGTGAAGGCGAAGTTAATTTCACCGCTCACACCGTGAGGCTTGTAGAAACGCCCTATCTTGAAGATCTCTTCCGCCTTGATCATACGCGGGTGATGTGTGCGCCCAATTCATTGAGTCGACGGTCGATATGCTCGTAGCCACGGTCAATCTGGTCGATGTTATTGATGCGTGAAGTGCCGTTGGCCGACATGGCGGCAATGAGCAGGGCTATACCGGCGCGGATATCGGGCGAGGACATCACCACGGGACGCAGGCGGTGTTGCCTGTCCAAACCGATGACCGTGGCCCGGTGCGGGTCGCAAAGGATAATTTGGGCACCCATATCGATGAGTTTGTCCACAAAGAACAGACGGCTTTCGAACATCTTCTGGTGTATCAGCACGCAGCCTTTGGCTTGAGTGGCCACCACCAGCATCACACTCAGCAGGTCAGGGGTCAGGCCCGGCCAAGGAGCATCCGCGATGGTCATGATGGAACCGTCCAAGAAAGTCTCTATCTGGTAATGGTCTTGCTGTGGAATGTACAGGTCATCTCCACGACGCTCGAGTTGAATACCCAAACGTTGGAAACTCTGCGGAATGATCCCCAACTCGTCGTAAGCCACATTCTTGATGGTAATTTCAGAAGATGTCATGGCGGCGATACCGATAAAGCTACCCACCTCAATCATATCGGGAAGCAGCGTCATACTACAGCCGTGCAGTTTGTCCACTCCCTGGATGCGCAGCAGGTTGGAGCCTACGCCACTGATTTTGGCGCCCATCTTGTTGAGCATACGACAAAGCTGCTGGATATAGGGTTCGCAGGCAGCGTTGTAGATGGTGGTTTCGCCTTGAGCCATAACAGCAGCCATCAACACATTGGCAGTACCGGTAACGGAGGCTTCATCGAGTAGCATATAACAGCCTTTCAAGCTCTTGGCTTGCACCACATGACAACGGCGCTGCGCATCGTAGTTGAACTGCGCGCCCAACTTCTGGATACCGATAAAATGCGTATCCAAACGACGGCGACCTATTTTGTCACCACCGGGTTTGGCTACCATGGCGAAGCCGAAACGCGCCAAGAGCGGACCGAGCAGCATCACCGAACCGCGCAGAGAGGATGTTTTAGCCAAGAAATCATCGCTGTGCAGAATGTCCAAATCGATATCCTTGGCTTGGAATGCGTAGACACCTTTGGCACGATGCGAGACACTCACGCCCAAATCGCAGAGCAGAGAAATCAAATTGTTGACATCCAGAATATCCGGCAAATTGCTGATAACGACCTCCTCATCGGTGAGGAGCACGGCACAGAGCAACTGCAGCGCCTCGTTCTTAGCACCTTGGGGTGTAATGCTTCCATGCAGCTGATGACCTCCTTCTACGATAAATGCTGACATAATCGATTATTTACGGCGGTTGTTCTTTCCTGTATTTTTCTTCTGCTGGGTGTGCGGAGCATTGATTTCCCTGACATCCACCAGAACAACGCTGCCTTCGGGAATTTGAAGCTTACCTTGGGAAAGACGGTTGATATCCTCGAAAATCTTGCTGTCTTCGGGAATTTCCTTATTCATCATGAAGTAACTTTTCTTCATGTGATTGGCAATAAGTTCGAGCAAATACTGTTTTTCTTCACCATCGGGCATTTCACAGGCCTTATCAATAAGTTCCTCCACCATGTGGCCGTAATGGCGAATCTTGGTCTGATGGTTCTGATAAGGCACTTTCTCGGGTTTGGTGGTAAGGTCGGAGGGACGCAGCGGCTCAAAGGGATAGTCGACATCCAGCTTGAAATCCGACATGATGGCCAAATGGTCGCAAAGCTTGTGCTTGAAATCGGCCACATCGCAGATGCGGGAAAAGGTTGCCCATGATACGGATGATGTCCTGAGCGCAACGGTTTCTTTCCTCGCGGTCTTCGATAGTGAGGGCGTAATCGACCATGCGCTGGATATTGCGGCCATATTCATTCAAGGCCATTTTGGGCATGCGGGTATTGTATTCCAGTTCGTTGACTTCCATAGTTTAAGCTTTGATAATTTGTTGCAGTTTGGTGGGAACGGTAGCCTGAAACTCTTTCAGATAGAAAGGTTCGCAATAGGCCACATCATGAAAATCTTGGGCTTGATAGCTTGCCAGAGCGGGTTCCACCATCCAAGAGGCTTGCATCGTCACTTCACGCAAGGAAATATGCTCGCGTGCGATAACCGGTATACACTTGGCCGCGCCGTCACCGCAAAGCACGATAGACTGCGATGCGGGCAAATCGCCAAAACTGTCCTTATCTACAATCATGGCCTGTACAGGGCTGAGCGGGCGGGCATTGCCATCGAAAAGCTGCGTGTACACTTCCATGCGGCGCGCATCTATCATCGGGCAGATATAGGCTTCGCCGCAGCGGCCTTTCAAAGCCTGAGCCAAGACTTGTAGCGAAGGCACGAAAATAAGGGGAATACCCAAGGCGTAACACAGTCCCTTGGCCATGGAAACACCGATGCGCAGACCGGTATAAGAACCCGGGCCGCAACTGACGGCCACTGCATCGAGCTTCAGGCCCAATTCTTTGGCCGCAGTCAAGGCTTCATCAACGTACACGCCCAGACGGGTAGCATGCGAAGGGCCGTCTTGCGACAACTTGGACATAAGACACGCTTCGCCACGGCTGAGGGCCACCGAACAGTTTTTGGTGGATGTCTCTATATGTAAGATGACAGGCATATCAATCATGATCTTGCATTAAATACTTCTCGATAAGTTTGGCACAGCAACGCACGTACTCGGCACAAGGCCTTTTGCGGTAATACGCTGCCGTACGCTCACCCGGTTGGGGCTCGGTAGAGACTGGCTGACAAGAGCCGGCCAAGAGTTCGCCGCAGATGATAGAGCCGTTCTCGGCCTTAAAGGCCGCAGCCAATTCTTGCACCATGGCATAATTGTTTTTTTTAGCCTCGCGGTCGGCAGGCTCGGTGCAACCGTTTTCCAAACCGTTAACCATCAGCATGCCGCTGACAGCACCGCATACCAAACGCATACGGCCCATACCACCGCCGAAAGAGGCGGCCAATTTCAAGGCTGTCTGTTTGTCGATGCCATATTTGTCGGCATAGGCGGCAAACACCGACTGTGCGCAATTGTGACCTTCTTCCTTGAAGAGTCTGACAGCTTCCTCTACTCTATCCATCGTTGTCAATTAAAGATTGTCGAACATTGCCTCGACGTTTTCCGATTCCTCCCATGTGGTCTGCGTTGCCGGACAAGGTTGCAGGTAACTTTCGGGAATGGCGAAGGAGTCGGTCTGGAGATAGCCCAAGGTGGTATCCGCATAGACTTTGTTCATGTATAGCGCATAGATGGGCAAGGCAATATTGGCACCCTGTCCGTCACTCATATGGTCGAAGTGGATGTCCCTGTCTTCACCGCCGCCCCAGGCACCGCTCACCAGATGCGGGGTGATGCCCATGAACCAACCGTCGGAGTTGTTCTGTGTGGTACCGGTCTTACCGCCCATATCGGCCGTTATATGATAGCGAAAACGCACGCGTACGCCCGTTCCTTCGTTGATGACGGCGCGCAACATGGTCTGCATCTTGTAAGCGGTTTCTTGGCTGAACACTTCCGACATACGTGGCGAGAATTGTTCGAGCGTGTTGCCGTTGTTATCTTCGATGCGCGTCACGAATAGCGGAGCCACACGTATACCGTTGTTGACGAAGGCCGTATAAGCGCTGGTCATTTCTCCCACCGACACGTCGCAAGAGCCAAGACACAGAGAATAAACAGGGTCAAGATGGCCTCTGATGCCGAATGAGCGCAACATGTTAACAAAGGAATATGGCGATAGTTTGCCCATCAGATAGGCGGAAATCCAGTTATTCGAATTGGCCAATCCCCAACGCAGGGTCACCATTTCGCCCACCTGCTTGCTGCCTGAGTTGCGCGGGCTCCATGCCTCGCCGTTTTCGGTCATCAGGGTAATGGGTTCGTTACGCACCGGGTCACAAGGCTGGAAACCTTCTTCCATGGCCAGCGTATATAAGTAAGGCTTGATGGTGGAACCCACCTGCCGACGGCCCTGCATAACCATATCGTACTGGAAAGGCACAAAACTGACACCGCCCACGTAGGCCTTGACATGACCGTTAAAAGGATCCATCGACATAAAGCCGGCACGCAGGAAGTGTTTGTGATAACGTATGGAGTCAAGAGGCGACATGGTGGCATCCACCATGCCATTATAGGTGAAGATTTCCATCTGTATGGGCGTACGGAAAATCTTGGCGATTTCATCGGCACTCTTGCCTTGTTTGCGCAACACGCGGTAACGTTCGCTCTGGCGGGCATTCTGCCAAAGGATGGAATCGACCTGCTGGGCACTGAGGTTTTCGGTGTAAGGTGCATAGCTGCGGCCCTTTTTCTCTCGGAAGAACTTGGGCTGCAAGTCCAAGGCGATATGCTCGTGCACAGCCTCTTCGGCATATTGCTGCATACGGGAATCGATGGTGGTGTAGATTTTCAGACCATCGGTGTAGATGTTGTAGTTGCTACCGTCGCGCTTGCGATTTTTCTTGCACCAGCCAAAGAGCGGGTCGGTTTCCCAAGCCAGCGAATCGTCGCGGTAGAGTTGGTCTTGCCACGAAGCGTAGTTTTTGCGTTCGGGCTTGGAATGCATCATCGTTACACGCAGGTACTGACGGAAATAAGGTGCCAGGCCTTCGGTGTGCGATATGCGTTGATAATCGGTTTCCAAAGGCAGGGCCTTGAGCGAGTCGCAATCGGCCTGACTGATAAACTTGGCCTCGGCCATCTGCTGGAGCACCAAATTGCGGCGCGACAGCGAGTTTTCCTTGCGACGGATGGGGTTGTAGAGCGAAGGATTCTTGAACATGCCCACCAGCGTGGCTGACTGCTCAATGTTAAGGGCATCGGGGGTGGTGTTAAAATACACCTTGGCTGCATTCTTGATACCCACCGCATTGTACAGGAAATCAAACTTGTTGAGATACATGGTTAGGATTTCCTCTTTGGTATAGAAACGCTCCAACTTGACGGCAATCACCCATTCGATGGGTTTTTGCAGGATACGCTCAAAACTGTTGCCGGCCGTGGGCGTATACATCTGCTTGGCCAGCTGCTGGGTGAGCGTACTGCCACCACCCGCACTCTTCTGACGGAGCAGTCCGCGCTTGACAATGGCTCGAAACAAGGCTTTGAAATCGATGCCCGAGTGTTGGGTGAAAAGCACGTCTTCAGTAGCGATCAATGCTCTGACCAAATGCGGGGACA
>CAYRHC010000111.1:0-5770 GCA_964423935.1 uncultured Bacteroidales bacterium
CGTTGCCAGGGCTAGATTTCTTTGAGCAGCCGCATCACGCTGTCCGAAGCAAGGCGGACTTCTCGGCTCAACGCTGCATCGTTCGGCAAGACTACATCACGCAACTTTAACGGACGGCGCGGTTCTTGGACGGAGTCGGCAATTAGCGTCAAGGGAACTATTTCGACAGTATCACGATTGCAAACGGAATCTTGACAACAAGAATCTGCCAATTGGAAAGATGGATAGGCGGTAGCCTTCAGCATCAGGTCGAGGTGATGGTTCATCTCGTCCAAAAATACAATGCCGGGCAAGGTATCAAGCAGCACATCGCTCCACAGGGCCAAAAAATCCATATCCGTGTAGGGCTTTTTCCAAGTACGCTCGTAGGCCAAACGCAGCCTTTCCTCTTCCTCGCGGACTTTGCGGTCGGCCAATTCCTGCTGCTTGGCTTTAAGCATATCGGTAGTCATCTGTAGCACCTCTATCATGCGTTTAGGCGTGTGCGAATAATACTTAACGGATGTATAGAAGTCATCTTCGCTAATTTGATATTTATCCAAAATCCAGTGATAGGAAACATCCTGGAAATAATCGGACTTCATGCCACGGGTCCATTCTCGCTTGGTCGAAGTATCGAGCTCGGTCAGCAGGGCTTCGGTAATATAGACATCGCAAAGCACCGAAGCGAACTCTTGTTTAGGCAGCACCCTGGGTTCGTTGCGATGGCAGGCCTGCAACGAAACTAAGGCCAGCAGAAAAAACAAGGCCAGTCCGAGATTGTTTCCTGAACGACTCATTTGCGTTTGCCCGTTTTGTCTTTTTTCTTTCCCAAGTCGAGTTCTTGCGAGAATTGCTTGTAATGGAATATCAGCATGGCAAGAACTCCCACCGTAATACAGGCATCGGCAATATTGAACACGGGGCTGAAGAAAATAAAACGTTCACCTCCCCAGAAAGGCATCCATGCGGGCCAACGCGAATCGATGATGGGGAAATAGAGCATATCCACCACTTTGCCGTAAAAGAGCGGTGCGTAGCCGCCGCCGGCAGGCAAGAATTGCGCCACTTGACCATAGCTGTGGTCGAAAAGCACGCCATAGAACACGCAATCGACAATGTTCCCCATCGCGCCGGCCGTAATGAGCGAGATACAGGCGATGTAGCCCATAGGGGCCTGCCGGCGGCAAAGGCTGCAAAGATACCAGATGAGCAGACCCGACGCCAGCATACGGAAGACCGTGAGGAATATCTTGTCGAAAAATTCCATGCCAAAGGCCATGCCCTCATTTTCGACAAAAAGAATATAGAACCACGGCGTAACACGAATACTGTCGTGCAACGCAAAATGGGTCTTGATATAAATCTTGAGCACTTGGTCGATCACTATCATACTAACAATGATTAGGGCCGACCACCAAGCCTTGGACGAAGTAGGCTTCATGCAAAAATGCTGTTACTTATTTTCCTTTTGCTTCGATGCTCAAAGTAGCATGCGGCACAGCGCGCAGTCGCTCCTTGGGGATAAGCTTGCCTGTTTCGCGGCAAATGCCATAGGTTTTGTTGTCTATTCGCAACAGGGCAGCCTCCAAATTCTGGATAAACTTCAGTTGACGTTGAGCCAGACGCGAAATTTCCTCTCTCTGCAGGAAACTTGCGCCGTCTTCGAAGGCCTTGAGGTTAGGTGCCGTATCGGTGTTGTCATCACCAAGAATGCTTTGTTGCAGCTGTTCATACTCGGCACGTGCTTTGGCGATTTTTTCTTGAATCAGCACCCTGAACTCCTCGAGTTCGGCATCTGAATAGCGAACAATTTCAGCCATAGTCGTTAAATTATTTGTTAGTAGTTATGTTGCTATAAAATGCTTAGGCCTTGCTTACGTTAATCTGCAAGCACACATCGTCCAGCTGGAGTTCCGTGGCATTTTCCACCACCTCGCAAAGCTCCAATTTGTCGGCCAGCGTCTGCGTACAAATATACGAAGCAAATTCCAACACAGCATCATCTGTAGCCTTATGATGCGAAAGTTTTATGTTGATGCGGTCGGTAATCTCGAACTTCTGGTCTTTGCGGAGATTCTGAATACGGTTTACCAATTCGCGGGCGATACCTTCTTTACGCAGATCTTCAGAGATTTCCACTTCCAAGGCAACGGTAAGACGTCCTTCTGAAGCCACCAGCCAACCGGGAATATCTTCCGAAATAAATTCCACATCGCCGCTTTCCACATGAATTTGCTGACCATCCAGCGTCAAGTCGTAAAAACCGGCGGCTTCGAAGGCGAAGATGCTGTCTTGATCGAGCGAGGTCAAGTGAGCTGCCACCTGCTTCATCAGTTTGCCACACTTGGGACCCAAGAGCTTGAAATTGGGCTTGATGCGCTTAACCAAAATACCGGCGGCGTTCTCTACAAAATGAAGCTCCTTAACATTCACCTCGCCCAAGATAAGGTCTTTTACAGCCGTAATGGCGGCCTTTTGCTTGTCATCGAGAGCCGGAATATTGATGGCTTGCAGCGGCTGACGAACCTTGATGTTCACCTTGCGGCGCAAAGCCAATACCATGGATGATATCTGCTGAGCCATCTGCATACGCTCGTTCAAGTCTTCGTCGATAAGGGCCAAATCGGCCTTGGGATAGAAAGCCAGGTGTACCGATTCGCTTTGGTCGCGGCCGCTGACGCTGTTCAAGTCGAGGAAGAGTTTGTCGGCATAGAAAGGTGCGATGGGGGCCATCAGACGGGAAACGGTTTCCAGACAGGTATACAGGGTTTGGTAAGCCGCAAGTTTGTCTTGGGTCATTTCACCTCCCCAAAAACGCTTGCGGTTCAGCCGCACATACCAATTGCTAAGATTTTCGCCAACGAATTCAGCGATAGCCCGACCGGCCTTGGTGGCTTCGTAGTTGCTGTAGAAATCGTCGGTTTGACGCACCAAATCGTTGAGCAAGGAGATAATCCAACGGTCGATTTCGGGACGTTCCTCCACCGGCACTTCCTTTTCCTGACCGGTAAATCCGTCCACATTAGCATAGAGGGCGAAGAATGAATAGGTGTTGTAGAGCGTGCCGAAGAACTTACGGCGTACTTCTTCCACACCCTCAGTATCGAATCGCAGGTTATCCCAAGGAGATGCGTTGGTAATCATATACCAGCGCAAGGGGTCGGAACCATATTTTTCAATAGCTTCGAAAGGATCGACGGCATTGCCCAAACGTTTGGACATCTTGTTGCCGTTCTTATCGAGTACCAAGCCATTGGAAACCACGCTCTTGTAAGCCACAGAATCGAAAATCATCGTACCCAAAGCATGCAGGGTGAAGAACCAGCCGCGGGTTTGGTCTACGCCTTCAGCAATGAAGTCGGCAGGATAAATCTTGCGGCTGTCGAAAGCCTCTTTATTCTCGAAGGGATAATGGATTTGGGCATAAGGCATGGCACCCGAGTCGAACCACACGTCGATAAGGTCGGTTTCGCGCTTCATGGGCAGGCCGCTGGCGCTAACCAACACAATATCATCCACGTAAGGACGATGCAGGTCTATCTTGTCATAGTTGCTCTTGTCCATATTACCGGGGACGAAACCCGCCTTCTTGTAGGGGTTCTCGCTCATGAAACCGGCAGCCACCGATTTTTCTATCTCGTTGTAAAGTTCTTCTACCGAACCGATGCAAATTTCTTCGCGGCTGTCGCGGTTACGCCAGATAGGCAGCGGGGTGCCCCAATAGCGCGAACGGCTCAAGTTCCAATCGTTCAGGTTTTCGAGCCATTTGCCAAAGCGGCCGGTACCGGTAGATTCAGGTTTCCAAAGGATGGTACGGTTAAGCTCTATCATGCGGTCGCGACAAGCGGTAGAACGGATAAACCAGCTGTCGAGCGGATAGTAGAGCACCGGTTTGTCGGTACGCCAGCAATGCGGATAGTTGTGCACATGCTTCTCCACCTTCAAGGCTTGTCCCGACTGTTTCATTTCCAAAGCGATACGGATATTCAGGTCTTCGGCCTTGGAAGCGGCGGCTTCGTCGTATTTGCCGTTCCGGTTGAATTCAGGAGCATAGGCATTCTTCACATAGGCGCCTTCGTAGCGGGTGTAGATGTCACGGTCGACGCAAGCATCCACGAAAGCGGGAGCGCACTGAGACAACAGATAATATTTACCCGTCATGTCCACCATGGGACGGGTTTCACCCAGTAGGTTCACCATAAAGAGCGAAGGAATGTCGGCAGCCTTGGCCACTTTGGCATCATCGGCACCGAAAGTGGGCGCAATATGCACGATGCCGGTACCGTCTTCTGTGGTGACATAATCGCCGGGAATAACACGGAAGGCCTCGGCCGACATCTCTACATAACGGTCTTGACCCACGGTAAATACTGTTTCGGGATGAGCCTCGGCAGCACGTTTGACAAAAGCGGCGGCATTGTCGTCGAGCTTTTCCAGCGGTTTTACCCAAGGCATCAGCTGACAATAGCGCATACCCACCAGATCGGCACCCTTGTAATGCCCGACAATACGGTAAGGAATCACTTTGTCACCGGGCTGGTAAGCCTCCATATCGAGCGTAGCACCTTCGGCCTTGTAGTAAGATTTCAGACAGGTTTCGGCCATCACCAGCGTGATTTTTTCGCCGGTATAGGGATGATAGGTTTGCAGCGTCACATAGTCGATACTTGGGCCTACGCAAAGCGCCGTGTTCGAAGGCAAGGTCCAAGGCGTGGTGGTCCAAGCGGCAAAACAAGCCTTGCCCCAACCTTGCATTTCGGGGCGCGGGTCGATGATGTCGAAAAGAGCGGTAGCCGTGGTATCCTTGACATCGCGATAGCAGCCAGGTTGGTTCAATTCGTGCGAACTCAAGCCCGTACCGGCAGCGGGCGAATAGGGCTGGATGGTATAGCCCTTATAAAGCAAACCTTTGTTATAGAGCTGCTTGAGCAGCCACCACAAGGTTTCGATGTATTTGTTGTCGTAGGTGATATAGGGATTTTTCGTATCTACCCAATAGCCCATCTTGCGCGTGAGATCTTCCCATTCGCGGGTATACTTCATCACATCGCGGCGACAGGCGGCATTGTAATCTTCTACCGAGATACTTTTACCGATATCCTCCTTGGTGATGCCCAAAGCCTTTTCAACGCCCAACTCGACAGGAAGTCCGTGGGTGTCCCAACCCGCCTTGCGGTTTACCAAGAATCCTTTCATGGTTTTGTATCGGCAGAAGATATCTTTGATAGAGCGGGCTATCATATGGTGAATGCCGGGCATACCGTTGGCCGATGGAGGTCCTTCGTAAAAGACAAAGGAAGGACAACCCTCGCGCAAGGCCGTACTTTTATGGAACAGATTCTTTTTCTCCCACTGCGACAGCACTTCCTTGTTGATGTCGGAGAGATTGAACTGGGAATATTCAGCAAATTTCTTGGTCATTGTGCTCTACATTTTTTGAACTTGCAAAAATAGCACTTTCCCCAGAGAAAACCAAGCTTTGATATCAGAGGTAATATTCAGATGTAAGTTGCTGATATTCTGGAGTATATTCACCGCCCAATGTCCTTATGACCAAATCTTCCCGCACAAAAGAGTCGCGTTGACGGCCATAGCTTAGCATGATTCTTTTGGGCGGACGACCCTGGACAGAGACAAGCGAGCAGGCCCGTTGCGCATAGAGACGATAACTGTAAGCCAAATTGTCGAAAGATTCAGCCTCGCTGTAGGGAAGTATCAGCGAAAAGACGCCCTCGGGATGCAAGCAGGCGGCTACGCCTTGCAGGATCGAAGAGAACTGCAGGCTGCC
>CAYRHC010000112.1:0-5741 GCA_964423935.1 uncultured Bacteroidales bacterium
ACATGAGCAACAAGGACAGTCATCTGCCCGTCGATGACGGCTTCAACCTGCTCCGTCTGCCCATCAAGGAAGCCGAACAGGACGGCACGCTCACCCATATCGCCTCCACCTTCGACCCCTACGACCAAGTGATACGCGATGGTCTTTTGGAAGGCGGACGCAAGATTATCTCCTTTGCACATGTGCTGGAAAACAACACCTTCCCCTTAGCGGAATTGCTCTCGGACATTCTCAAACTGGGCGAAGAAGAGATGGGTCGTCATATCGAAATTGAATTTGCCGTCAACCTCGACACGCACGACTATGAAAAGAAGCACACCTTCTATCTGCTACAGATTCGGCCTATCGTCGACAGCAAGGAACAGATTACCGAAGACCTGAACAGCATTCCCAAGGAGCAGTTGCTCATGCGTACCAACTTTGCGCTCGGACAAGGCATCACCAACGAGATTTCAGATATCGTGTACATCAACCCAGAAGAGTTTTCTGGCTCGCACAACCAGCTTTGCGCCTACGAAGTTGACAAGATAAACAAGAAGCTCACCCAAGAAGGACGCACCTATGTGCTTATCGGCCCCGGACGTTGGGGTTCGAGCGACCCCTGGTTGGGCATTCCTATCCGTTGGCCCAATATCGCCTCGGCAAGGCTTATCGTCGAGACCAGCCTCAACAAGTACCAGATAGACCCGAGTCAGGGCACCCATTTCTTCCAGAATCTGACATCCTTTGGCGTGCATTACTACACCCTGCCGCATGCACAGGACGATTTGAACTTCCTCGACATGAACTATCTGAACAGCCTTGAGCCTTTATATCAAGACAAGTATTTGAGACACTATCGTTTTGACAAGCCACTGGTAGTCAAAACCGACGGTAAAAAGGGTATTGGAGTGCTGATGTTGCCTACAGCCGAGTAGCCGGGCTATTGCCTTTGCGAAGTGAATTTGTCGAGCACGCGGGCACTGTAGGTCTTGGAAACCGGTATTTCGGGAATATGGTCATTGTCGAGGTCGAGCATAAGGCCGTCCTCACATTTGCGCAAAAGCTTCACCTTGTCGAGATTCACCATGTAGGAGCGGTGACAACGCATCATCAGGCGGTCGCCTATCTGCTCATCGAGGCTCTTCATGGAGTTGCGCAGCATAAAGTGTTCCAGCCGGCCTTTCATCATGTAGTAAATCTTCACGTAATTGTCGGCCGACTCGATGTAATAGAGACTGTTCTTGTCGATAGACAGGCGAAGATCGCCCTTTTCATCGTAGAAGCACACCATTTCGTTGCGGGGCTTGGTCCTTTCCTTCTCCCTTTCGCTTTCGCTCTGATTGTGTTTTTCCCTAAGTTGTATCAATTGGTTGGTCTTGTCTTTGAGCGCAAAATACAGCCACATGATGGTATAGGGAATCAGTAGCACCAGTGAAGTTTTCTTGATGGCACTCAAAAAGCTTCTGGCGAGACGTATGGGAACGTCTATCTTGTTGAAACGTTCCAGCACAAATACGGTGAAAAGGGAGAAAATGATACCCATCACCGCTATCTCCAGCAAAATAAAGCCGGCATAGCCGAAATAAGTAACCGTATGTTTCTTGGCGTAATAATAAAGTAGGATACGGCTGATGGCAATGACGCACATACCGGCCAGCGTCACCAAGCTGGAATAGAAGAAATAGACGAAGGAATCAGCTTCGCGGCCAAAGCGACCGGCCCAGATACCGGAGTTGAAAGGTTGATAGAGGTTTAGGAAAAGCAAAGCGAAGACGGCCGTGAAAACCGTCAAACGAACCACATTACCCTTCTTGTTAAGATAGGAGGGAATGGCGAAAGGCGTCTGTTTGGGGGCGCTGTCCGTTGGATTCATCTTTTGTGCTAACTTCTCCGTAATAAGAAGACAAAAGTACATTTTTTTTTCATATCACCATCGACTTTGCTAATTTTACGCGCTTCAAAAAACCGCCGTTCCCGGCGTATTTCCTATGAGATTCGAAGACCACGGACCACAGCCCCAAGCACAAGGCACGCATCTGGTTGTCAAACAAGAACAAAGCCTCGAAGAGTTGCTGCAACACCATATGCAGGGACGCAGCAAGTCCGCGCTGAAAAAACTCTTGCAGAACGGCATGATCAGCATCGACGGACAGACAGCCCACCGCTTGGACGAGCCGCTACAGAGCGGACAGAAGGTTTTTATCGGCAAAAAACAAGAATTCCAGTTTCCACAAGGGCTACGCATCGTTTGGGAAGACGCCTGGCTGATTATCGTCAAAAAGGAAAGCGGGCTGCTCACCGTCAAGACACGCTCGGAAAACGAACGCACCGCCGAGGAATACCTGAACCAGTACATGCAGTTCAAGAAGGCGGGCGACCGCATCTATGTGGTCCACCGCATCGATCGTGACACCAGCGGCATCCTCGTTTTCGCCAAAACTCTGAAAGCCAGAGACATCCTGCGAACCAACTGGCACGACATCGTGGAAAGCCGTCGCTACATTGCCGTAGTGGAAGGCTGTCTGCACCCCAATAAAGGCTGCATTGACACTTGGATGGACGAGAATCCGAAAACGCTCGACATGTACGTTTGCCAGCCGGGCCAGGGCAAACGGGCCATCACGCATTACGAGGTGTTGCAGTGCAACGGTCGTCATAGCCTGGTGGCTTTGGAGTTGGACACAGGCCGTCGCAACCAGATTCGCGTACACATGGCGTATTTGGGGCACCCCATTGCAGGAGACCCGCGCTACCACGCCCAGACCGACCCCTGTAACAGGCTCTGTCTGCATGCCCAGCAGATAAAATTCAAGCATCCCATCACCGGCGAGATGATGGAGTTCAGCAGCGATATTCCGACAGATTTTCTACGGCTGTTTCGTCCAGTAAGATGAGAACAACTACATCGCGTTGAAAACGCGCGCGTAATCGAGGATTTGCTTCACCATCGCATACAAGCCATTGCTGCGCGTGGGCGAAAGATGTTCTTTCAATCCGATTTTATCGATAAAATACAAGTCAGCCTCCAGAATTTCCTTGGGGCTGCGGCCGCTCAACACTTTCAGCAGCAAGAAGACCAAACCCTTGACGATAACCGTGTCACTCTCGGCTTTAAAGTACAGGAGACGGTTTTCCTTGTCAAAATCGGCCACTATCCACACACGGCTTTGGCATCCTTCGATAAGATATTGAGGCTTTTTGTAGGCCTCGTCCAAGGCGGGCAGGCCGTTGCCCATATCGATGAGTAGCTGGTATTTGTCCATCCAGTCGTCGAGCAAAGCGAATTCATCGATAATTTCGTCTTGTACCTGATTGATTGTTTCCATTTATCTGAACATTTTCTGAATTCTCAAAAGAGCTGCCACCAAGGTATCGATTTCATCGACAGTATTGTAGAACGAGAAAGACGCACGGGCGCAAACCTCCAAGCCCATCGATTCGAGCAGCGGTTGTGCGCAATGGTGACCAGTACGAACGGCTATGCCCAGCTTGTCGAGGAGCAAACCCATATCGTAAGGATGGATACCGTCCACGACAAACGATACCACGGCCCCTTTGTGCGCCGAATTGCCAATGATATGCAGCCCTTCTATCTCTTGCATCTTTTCGGTAGCATAATGCAGCAAGATATCTTCTTGAGTGGCAATCTTGTCCATGCCTATCTGCTGCACATACTGTAAAGCTGTGGCAAAGGCAGAAGTTCCGATGAAATCGGGCGTTCCCGCCTCAAATTTATACGGAAGACGGTTGTAGGTGGTATGCGAATAATGCACTTGGTCTATCATCTCGCCGCCGCCTTGATAGGGAGGCAGGGCCTCGAGCAGTGCACGCTTGCCGTAAAGCACGCCCAGTCCGGTGGGTCCATACAGCTTGTGGGCAGAAAAGGCGAAGAAATCGGCATCCATGTCCTGCACATCGATGGGCAAATGGGGCGCCGACTGCGCACCGTCTATCAGCACCGGAACGTTGCGTTCGTGTGCCAAGCGAATCATCTCCTTGACAGGATTAATGGTACCCAGCACGTTCGACACCTGCGTCAAGGCCACCAGGCGCGTTTTTTCGCTGAGCAGCGAAGTATAGTCATCGAGGCGGATATCGCCCTTTTCATCGAAAGGAATCACCCTTAGTGTCATGCCTTTGCGTTCGCACAGCATTTGCCAAGGCACAATGTTGGAGTGATGCTCCATGCCCGAAATAAGAATCTCGTCGCCCGCGTGGCAGAAGGCTTCACCAAAGGAGAAAGCCACCAAATTGATGGATTCCGTGGTGCCTCGGGTAAAGACAATTTCTTCTCTTTCGGCTGCGTGGATAAAGTCTTTTACAGCATCGCGCGCCTGTTCGTGTGCCTGCGTAGCCTGCTGGCTGAGGTAATGCACCCCACGGTGCACGTTGGCGTTGCAGGTTGCGTAGGCCCGAGAAATGGCATCGATGACCACCTTGGGTTTCTGTGTAGTGGCGGCGTTGTCGAAATACACCAAGGGCCGGCCGTACACCTGGCTCTGGAGTATGGGAAAATCGGCGCGTATGCTTTGTATGTCGAAGTCTTGCATTTGGGTATTTATTAAGGTTCTACGGGCAAATGTCGCATTGGGCGCACTTGGACAGTTCGCCACGGAAACGCTTGCCGATAAGCATACGCACTCTCTCCTGCAGAGGTTTCAACTGAATGCGGTCTACCACGTCGGCAGCGAAGGCGTACTTGAGGAACATACGCGCCTCTTCGGGCGACAAACCGCGCTGGCGCATATAGAACAAGGCCGTTTCGTCTATCTGACCCGTAGCAGAACCATGGTTGCAGGTAACATCGTCGGCATAGATTTCAAGTTGGGGCTGGCTGTACATGTGCGCCTGCTCCGAACAGCAAAGGTTGGCATTCGATTGCAAGGCAACAGTTTTCTGAGCATCCGGTTGTACCAGCACCTTGCCCTCGAACACGCCTTGCGCGTTTCCATCGAGCACGTATTTGAAAATCTGGTTACTCTGGCAGCCACCACTCTTGTGATTGACCAGAATATGGTTGTCGGTCTGCTGGCGACGACTCAACAGACAGATGCCCGACAAGTCGACCTTGGCACCGGGAGCATCGAACTGCAGAAAGACGTTGTTGCGCGTCAGGCCGTTTTCCAGACCGATATTGCTCATCAGCAAGTTGGCATCGGGGCCTAGGGAGAGGAAGGTATTGCTCACGCGGGTGGTGTCGTCGTGGGTCATTTCCATCTCGTAATACGACAGATTGGCGTTTTTGCCCAGGAAAATTTCGCTAACCTGATTGGAAAAATATCGCGCTTTGGACATGGCGTGGTCGCAGACGATGAGCTGGGCCGAAGCATCTTCTTCCAATATCACCAGCAAACGTCGCGTAGCCATAATGTCGATGTCGCCCTGAAACATCTGCACCAATTGCAGGGGCTGCTCGATATGCACACCGGCCGGAACGTAAAGCACGAAGCCGTCCTGCACAAGGGCGGTGTTCAGCGCGGCCAGCGCATCCTTGCCTTGGGCGGCCAAAGCATTGTAGTATTTTTCCAGCAAGTCGGGGTGTTCGTTGAGCAATTGGTTAAGACTGCCACAAAGCACGCCCTCCGGCAGGCTGACGGGCCGTTTTTTGTTGGGATAGAAAAGGTCGTTCACCACAAAGAACAGTCGCGTGGAAAGCGTTGGCACGTCGCACCGGAACACTTCGCTGGGATGCGCCGGAATGCCCATGCGGTACAAGTTCAGACCATAGTCCACCTCCAGCGCCGGGCTCAGGTTGCAAT
>CAYRHC010000113.1:0-5741 GCA_964423935.1 uncultured Bacteroidales bacterium
ATTAGACAAAATGAAACCGGCGCAGATAAGGCAGGCACCCAAAAAACCGACGAACGACATAATATCGGAGTTGACCCAGCGGGGCATCCTTTGGGCCATCCAAACCAGGGCCTTCTTTTCGACACCGTTTAACAAAGAGGTTTGGATGCGTGTAGATTGTATGATATCCATAAATATGGCTGAAAGATTGCTTATTTGTCGATAAACTTAACTTTGTTGATGTCGCGGGGCTTGGCGGCAGGCTGCTCGTCGGGATAACCCACGGCCACCATCAGGCAGAGGTCGTAACCCTCACTGAACCCGAAGTCCTTGATGTGGGCTTGGCCTTGCTCGCAGCTCTTGAGCGCTGCTACCGGACCGCCCAAAACGCAGCTGCCCAGACCCAATTCCTGAGCGGCCAGACAGATGTTCTCGCTCATCAATCCCACGTTGATATAAGTCATGCTGCCGGGAGGACAAGCAATGGCGTACACTGCCGATGCGTTGCGGAAGGCATTGCGAAAACGCGGGTCATCGGTAGGCATAGGCATGGGTGAATTTTCTTGCAGTACCGTCGTCAGTTCGTTTAGGTAGTCTTGGCTGTCGATGATGCGCACTTCCCATTCTTGCTTGTTCATGGCGTTGGGCGCATTGATGCCGCATTGGGCAATCTTCATCAGAATGTCGCGGCTGACGGGTTTGTCTTGATAGTAACGTACGGAACGTCGTGCCATAATGGCATCGATAACTGGCGTAGACTTGGAGTTACAACCAGTAAGTAAAGTTGAAGCGGCCATAATCAGTAAACCGATAAGAATCTTGTTGGTCTTCATAGTCAGTAGTCTTGTATCAGATAAAAAACGGTGAAGTAGCAGCAAATGTAATGAATTTTGCGTTAACGGCAATTATTTCAGCGCTTTGTCGAAAAATTCCAGGCAGCGTTGTTGTGCAGCCTTGCCGCAGGAATGAGGAATAGGCCAAATTTCGCAACTGAGGTGACTTTCGGCCTGTTGGCTTTTCCAGACACTTTGCAGCGTGGCAAAAGCATCGTTCACGCCATCGAGCGGAAAAAGCTTGTCGCTGTCGCCGTTGATAAAGAGCATATCCTTGGGACAGGCCAGCGAGGCGATATGCGGATAGTCCAAGTATAGGCGCAGACCCGGAATGGTGTTGGCGAATCCGCCGTTTTGTGAGCGTGCCACAGTGCGGTAGAACATCGAGGCGGTGGTGCTCATCCAACAAACCGAAGCACCTGCAGCGATACGGTCGCTCAAGGCCGAGAGCATCCAAGAACGGTAGCCACCCATGGAGCAGCCCACACAACCGATTCTGCTGCTGTCCACCTGAGGCAGACTGGCCAACAGCTCGGTGCAGTAGATGTCGTCGTAGGTCATGTCGGCTGAAAGGTTGCGGCCTATCATCATCATGTTGCCGGCAATCAGGTCGTAACTGGAGCGGTTCACCCCTTCGCGCCGTCCGCGCTCACCCCACATTTGGGCATCGGTCGAGAGCACTACGTAGCCGTTGCTGGCCAGAAAGTTGCCGAAATACTGTCCTTCGTAGATGATGTCGGCCCAGCGGTCGGCATCGTCCATCACCACCGAATCCTCATGGAACGGACGTATCATTTTTTCCTTACCGATAAAAAGGTGTCCGCCGTGGTCGTGCAAGGCGTTGATGGCAGGGAAGGGCCCTTCACCGTCGGGTATCAGCAGATAGGCCGTCATGCGGGCGTAGGCGTTGATGTTGAAGCGTATCTTCTGAGCCTTGTAGCCTTCGTACTGCATTTCGTCCACTACTTCAATCTCCCAGCTGTCGGCCCGTTTGATGGGAGGCAGCATGCATTCGAACACCTTGGCGCGTGCGGTCTGTTTCCAAGTATCGAAATCCATGCCTTCGACGTTTTCCCAAGCCAGGGGATAGCTGAGTTCCTGCACCAATTCATCGATGTAGCAGGGCATATCCCGGTCGAATTCCCAAGCTGAACGTTTGTCGGCTTTTTTCTCTGCCATGCTGTCCAAGGCTGTGAAACTCAGGATGATGGCTAATGCAATAGAAATATTTCGCATGTAATTCCAATTAGAAATGGCAAATATAAAGAATTTTATATATTTGTCCCTGCCGGCTTTGCGAAAAAGACGCGGCAAGCAGTATTAACCTAATAAAACCTTACAACTATGGCAAACAAGTATGCCGGTACACAAACCGAGAAAAATCTGCTGGAAGCCTTTGCAGGCGAATCGCAGGCACGCAACAAGTACACTTATTTTGCTTCCAAAGCCAAAAAGGAAGGCTTTGAACAGATGGCTGCCATCTTTACTCAGACGGCCGACAACGAAAAGGAACACGCCAAAATGTGGTTCAAGGAGCTGGAGGGCATAGGTTCAACGGCCCAGAATCTGGTCGCTGCCGCCGATGGCGAAAACTACGAATGGACCGATATGTACGCTGGCTTTGCTCAGACGGCCGAGGCCGAAGGTTTCCCCGAACTGGCCCGCAAGTTCCGTTTGGTGGCCGCTATCGAAAAACGTCACGAGGAACGCTACCGTGCCCTGCTGCACAACCTTGAGGCACAGGAAGTCTTTGCCCGCAGCGAGGTGAAGGTGTGGGAATGCCGCAACTGCGGCCATATCGTGGTGGGCGAAAAGGCTCCCGAAGTTTGCCCCGTATGCGCGCATCCGCAGGCCTACTTCGAGATCCACATCGACAATTTCTAGAGACTGTATTCGCGGCAGGTGCCTTGGGGGCTGTGGAGGCGCACTTTGAAACTGTGCGTGGAGGCTCCCGGATACCCTTGACCTTGCGGCTTACCTAAAACAAGGGGGCTGTCGGCTTTGCTTTCATCGTAAAGGATGGGAGTGGCGCTGAAGGCCCCTTTTTCGTAGCCGAAACTAAGGCCATCGTCTTCGTAAAGCAGGAACTGGCTGTTGTTGCCGGCATAGACATCTAGCGTAAGACTACCATCTGTTTTCTGCGTGGTATATTGGACATCGGGACCTGTCACGATGATACTGCCCGAAGGCACGAACAGGGGAATGCGCTCGTAGGGAGCATCTACTTCGATGCGTTGTCCGCCTTGGTACACTTTGCCGCTGTCGTAGAAATCGTACCACAGCCGGCCGGACGGCAGATACACGCTGCGCGTGCGGGCACCGTATTGCGTCACGGGACAAACCATCAGCGAAGGACCGAACATGTACTGGTCGGAAATATCTCTCACGGCCGGGTCGTAGCCGAAGTCCATCACCAGGCCGCGCATCATGATACGGCTCTCGTGGCAGGAAGCGGCGGCCACAGAATAAATATAGGGCAGCAGACGGTAGCGCAAGCGGTTATAGTAAAGGATAGACTGATAGGCGGGATGGCCTTCCGGCGCAATGTTCCAAGGTTCGCGCAAGGGGTACTGACCGTGGGCACGATAGAGCGGAACGAAAGCGCCGAACTGATGCCAGCGGGCCTGCAACTCGCGCCATTCTTTGAGGTCGTCGTTCTCGATACCGGTCTTGTTGAACTCGCGCTGCGCCTTGACGTAGCGGTTTTCCACGCAGAAGCCGCCCACATCCATCGACCAATAAGGATTGCCGCAAAGCGAATAGTTGAGGCCGGCCACAATTTGCGAACGCATATCCTCCCAACGAGTGCCGATGTCGCCGCTCCACGAGGCTGTGGCATAACGCTGTATGCCCGCAAAGCCCGAACGCGTCAGTTGAAAAATACGCTTGTCGGGGTCTTCCTTTTGCAGTCCTTCGAAGATGGCTTGAGCGTTCATAAGCGAGTAGGCCATCAGGTATTCGGTAGACGACCCCAGATGGGTGGGGCCACACAGCGCTTTCCAATAGTCCATGGGCACGCAGTCGCGCACATTGGGTTCGCTGGCATCCATCCACCAGGCATCGATGCCGTAAGGGTAGAGGTGCTCCTTAAGCTGTTGCCAGAAGAGTTTGCGCGCACCCGGTGCGTATGCGTCGTAGAAGGACCCGATGTAGCCGGGACCCACCCAATCCTTGAGACTGTCGCGAACGGCGCGGGTGTACATCCATCCCTGCTTGTCGAATTCCTTGTAATGCTCGGTGCTGACGTAAAACTTGGGCCAGACGGAAATCATGAAGTGTGCGTGCTGAGCGTGGATGCTGTCTGTCATGGCCTTGGGGTCGGGGTAGCGTTTGGCTTCAAATTCGTGGCTGCCCCACGCATCATCGGCCCAATAGTTCCAGTCTTGCACGATGTTATCAATGCCGATGCCCCGTTGGCGAAATTCGTTCAGCGTGGCCAGAATGTCGTGTTGCGTCTTGTAGCGTTCGCGACTCTGCCAATAGCCATAGGCCCATTTGGGCAGCATGAGTGGGCGGCCCACCACTTGGTGCAGTCCGCCGATAACTTGGTCCATGTCGTGCCCGGCCATAAAGTAATAGTCCGACTGGGGCAACATTTCGTTCCACATGGTGAGGGTCGCAGCCTCTTGCTCCGACACGGGCGCATAGGCTCTTAGCGCGCAGTAGGAGGTGCCTCCGTCGGGACGCCATTCTATTTTCAGATGATATTTGCGGCCGGCATCCATGGGCAGGCGGAATTTGTAGGAATTGGGGTTCCAAGCCGTGCGCCAGCGTTCCTTCACCACTTCTTCGCCATCAATCAGCACCCTGATGTAGCCGGCGTAGTACAGCTGGAACTCGTGGAGGCCCGTATGCTGAGCTTCGAGCGAGCCTTCGTATTCCACCTGCTGACCCAGCTTGGCCGGCAGGTGCTTGATGCTTTCGGAGTTGGCAAAATACAGCGAATCTTCGTTGCGCACCAAGCTGCGGTTCTTCTTGGTATCGGTGTAAGTACCCGTCAGATGGCCGGGCTGGCCGTTCTTGTCGTAAAGGCGGAATACACGGTGCAGCTGGGCGTATTCCTGTGGATTGCCGAAACGCCCCTGGCTGTAGGAATCCCAAAACAGTCCGTAGCCCCGTGAGGAAATGACAAAGGGAATGCTGATTTTGGTGTTGTATTGGAAAAGTTCTTCGTTTTGGCCTTGATAGTTCCAGATATCGGCTTGATGCTGGCCCAGTCCGTAGAACGCTTCATCGGGACTGGTGCAGAAACGGTTGATGGTGGAATAGCCATGCTCGCCATCCACGCAGATGGGCTCAAAACGGCAGGCTTGGCTTTCGTTCGAAAGCAGACGGCCTTGCACATCCTTGAAACTGACCCGACCCTTGTCGCGGCTCACCTCCACGCAAAGGGCAGTCGTGGTGACCCTAACACAGCTGTCGTCGGCTTGGACATCGAATTTGCCCTTGTAGCGGTTGGGTAAAACCACCAGACTCTTGCGGGGATGAAATTTGTTGTCGGGGGTAGCCGTGACGCGGACGATATTGTCGGCCAACAACTCTATGCCCACTTTTTTCGGACCAAGACTGTCGGGTTGGAACACTTGTACTGTGACACCGTGCTTGTCTGTCTTGTAAGGTGAAGAAACACAAGCGTTAAGAATGACGGTGCTTAGCAGAAGGATGCCTGTGGTGAGAAGGCCGGTTGTTTTTTTCATCGTTGCGCTGTTAGAATAATTTCCAAATCAGCGCAAAGATAACGAAATCAGCGCAGCTCGTAGCGATGGTGGAAGATAAAAAGGCAAATGGCACCTATCATGCAGAAAGGCATGCCGAAAAGCGCAGTATATTGATAACCAATGCCTAAGCTGATGGGAATGCTACCGATGACGGCACCTATGGCGTTGCCCAGATTGAAAGCGGCCTGTATGCAGCAACCACCCAGCATTT
>CAYRHC010000114.1:0-5620 GCA_964423935.1 uncultured Bacteroidales bacterium
ACCCGGCAATTTGCGGCAGAAACAGCCAACCCAGCACGATAAACAGCGAGGAAGTTCCAGCCAAACTGATAAGGCTGGTGGAGTAGACTTGTTTGGCGTTCTCACCGGCCTTGTTCACAAAGCGGAAGAAGCCCGTTTCCATGCCGTAGGTCAAGATGACGATAACCAGCGCTGTCCAGCTGTACAGTTCGGTAACCATGCCGTACTCGCCCGATTCGCGGAGCGTGTAGGTGTAAAAAGGAACCAGGCACCAATTCAGAAAACGTCCGATGATGCTGCTCAGTCCGTAAATGGCTGTGTCTTTGAACAAAGATTTGATACTTGCCATATAAAAAGTGATGATTCTATCGTCTTAAAACAGTTCCAAGTCTTTTCCCAGCGGCGTGCGGCCTAGGTGTTTCCAAGCCAGTTCCGTCACTTCACGTCCGCGCGGTGTACGCTTGATGAAGCCTTCTTGAATAAGGAAAGGTTCATACACATCCTCCAAAGTGCCCGGGTCTTCTCCCAAAGCCGTAGCAATGGTGGTAAGGCCAACCGGCCCGCCTTTAAACTTGTCGATGATGGTCAGCAGTATCTTGTTGTCGATCTCGTCCAAACCATAGGTGTCGATGTTGAGTGCAGACAAGGCGAAACGTGCGATTTCCAGCGTGATACGGCCGTTGCCTTTCACCTGTGCGAAATCTCTTACGCGGCGCAGCAATGCGTTGGCGACACGTGGCGTACCCCTGCTGCGGCGGGCGATTTCAACGGCAGCTTCCATGTCGCAGGGAATCTGCAGTAGGCGGGCCGAACGCAAGACAATGTCCTTCAAGATGTCACTCTCGTAGTAATCCAGGTTGCAATTGATGCCGAAGCGGGCACGGAGCGGTGCGGTAAGCATGCCGCTGCGGGTGGTGGCTCCAATTAGGGTGAATGGATTCAGGTCCAAACGGATAGAACGAGCAGCCGGACCTTTGTCTATCATAATGTCGATGCGGAAATCTTCCATGGCCGAGTAGAGATACTCTTCCACTACAGGGTTTAGGCGGTGAATTTCATCGATGAAAAGCACATCGTGCGGCTCGAGCGAGGTTAACAGTCCGGCCAAGTCTCCAGGTTTGTCCAGCACCGGTCCGGACGTGATTTTGAAGCCTACGCCCAGTTCGTTGGCGATGATGTTGGAAAGCGTGGTCTTGCCCAGTCCTGGAGGACCGTGCAGCAGCACGTGGTCCATAGGCTCTTCGCGCAACTTGGCGGCAGAGACGAAAATTTCCAGGTTCTCCACTATCTTTTTCTGACCGCTGAAATCGGAAAAACGCAAGGGGCGCAAGGCCTTCTCGATTTCCCGTTCGCTTTCGTTAAGATACTGGTTCCTAATATCGAATTGATTATCCATAAGAGAGACTGCTAGTCAAATAATAAACCTTCAAAGGTAATATCCGAACAAGCTTTTTGCAATAGCGTTTTATCAAAAAAACGGGCGGGGAACAGACCCCGCCCGTCAGAAGAAAATGCGATGAAAACTCAGTTAGAAGCTGATTCCATCGATATTATTGCCTAAATTTCGGTAGTCCTTGTATTCGTTGGGATCGGTACCGTTCAAATATTCTTCCAGATTGGTATAACCATCATTGTCGTTGTCGAGCTTGCCATCAGCAGGATTTTTGGGGTCGAGACCATGTTTCTTTTCCCAAACGTCGGGCATACCGTCCTTGTCGCTGTCTTTCAGTACCTCTCTGGCCTTGAAAGTCATTTCGGGATAACCACCCACCTCGGCAATATCCTTGATGATGCCGGTTTCGGTGAGCGTTTTGCCGCTGCGTACCATTTCAACCACGCGGGCATCAACGGCATCGCGCTTGGGCAGGGTGGCACCTACATGAGCCAGCACCGATTCATAAGCTTCGTAAGCCGTCTGGTGCGGGTTCACTGGCCAACCTTCGAAGGGCGTATTGACGCGAGCCAGTTTCTCGTTGCCGCGCATACCTTTCCAGTTTTCGTTGGTCACTTCCTGATTGTCGTGCATGACGTTGCCGGCCACATACCACTTGCCGGGGCGGTTGGCAGGGTTGGCTTGGGTATCGTACCAGTCGCCTGCAGCCCAGGCGCTACCGGGGGAGTACATATGGCGTTCCTCAATGCGTGCGAAAACGGCGCGCATATTGTCGTTGGTGGCCGGTCCGGGTTTGTAGTAGTTGTTGATGACGTTAATCAGCGAAGTTTCATCGCCGCCGTCCATGGTGCGGTGACGCCAGTTGAAGATGACGTTGTTGCGGAAGTCGAAGGCTCCGCCCATACCGATGGAAGGATTGCGTGCTGTGTTGCAGGCAAATAGGTTGTGGTGCTGGGTGGAAGGATTGCCGCCCCAAGTGCCGCCGAAAGCGTGGTTTTTGGCATTCAGCGCTTCGCTGGAAATAGTCCATTGTATGGTGATGAACTTGGCCGGATCCTTGATTTGGGTCTTGCCGTCGAGCGAAGGTCTCATATGGCGGTAGAGCGAAATGTTTTCATCCATACCCCAGCTGGTAGAGCAGTGGTCGATGATGATGTGATGGTCGGGATTGCCGCCGATGTTGTCATCTCCCTGACCTCCTTGAGGAACGCCACGGCGCACACGGATATGGCGCACAATAACATCGTGCGTGTTGATGTTGAAAGTGCCGGCTATACAGATACCGTCGCCGGGAGCAGTCTGTCCGGCAACCGTGATGTAGGGCGAATTGATGTTCAGGTCGGTGTCCAGTTTAATGATACCGGCTACCTGGAAAACAACGGTGCGGGGGCCGTCGGCCTCCAGCGCTTCGCGAAGGCTACCGGGGCCTTTGTCGTTCAGGTTGGTGACGATATAGACATCACCGCCACGACCGCCTTGGGTAAACATACCGGCACCCCAAGCACCTGGAAATGCGGGAATAACGCCTTCAGGCAATCTTGGAGGATGAGGGGGAATTTGTCCGGGTTCCGGCACGACGCTTTCGCTTTCGGCCACCTGGGCATTTGCCATTGCCGACATCAAAATAGCGATGGAAAGGGCAAAATACTTCAGTGTAGAATGAAAACTTTTCATAAAAGATATGGTTAAACAGTTAGTAGTTGTCTTCTAGCAAAGAAAAAGAAAATGCCTTGTACGGGAAAGGCAACAAAGACTAAACTATGTTAAACTGCTTCTAAGGATGCCAAGAGTTCGCGGCAGGTTTTGTGTAATTGCGGATGACGGAAGTCGGGGGCTATTTCTGCCAGCGGGCGCAGCACAAACTCACGTTTCTGCAACAGCGGGTGGGGAATGCAAAGATCCGGTTCGGACAGCACCATTTGGTCGTAAAATAGAATATCGATGTCGATAAGGCGGTCTTGATACTCTCCGTTTTGGCTTTTATGCGTCCTTCCCAACTGCCGTTCGATGGCTTGGGTCTTTTGCAGACATTCGTGCGCATCCAGCGGGGTTTCCACGGCAATGCAGTCGTTCAGAAATTCATTGTCGGAGGCAAAACCCCAGGCTTTGGTCGTATAAAAAGCCGATTGGACCAACACGTGTCCAACCGACTTTTCAATAAGTTGTATGGCCTGTTGAAGGTTGGCCTGCTTATTACCCAGGTTGCTGCCTAAACCTAGAAAGAGCTGGGCCATATCAGTCGATAATCAGCAGTGCGTCGCCGTAGCAACCAAAATTGTAGCCCTCCTGCAGTGCGACATCGTAGGCATGCATCACGTTCTCGTATCCTCCGAAAGCCGTGGTCATCATCAGTAGCGTGGAGTAGGGCATGTGGAAATTGGTCACCAGAGCATCTGGCACACTGAATTCGTAAGGCGGGAAAATGAACTTGTTGGTCCAGCCGTCGAAGGCCTTCACATGTCCATATCCTCCCACCGACGATTCTACTGCGCGGGCAACGGAAGTGCCAATGGTGCAAATCTTGTGTCCGGCATCTTTGGTGGCGTTGATTTTGGCGGCATTCTCCGCTGTGATGAACATTTGCTCGGAATCCATCTTGTGCTTGGTAAGGTCTTCCACATCGATTTCGCGAAAACCTCCCAGGCTGATATGCAAGGTGATATAGGCATCTTCAATCCCCTTGATTTCCATACGCTTCATCAGTTCACGGCTGAAGTGAAGGTTGGCTGAAGGGGCAACCACGGCACCTTCGTTGCGGGCAAAGATGGTTTGGAAATTCTCAGCATCCTTTTCGCAAACCGGACGTTTGATATAACGTGGAATAGGCGTTTCGCCCAAAGCAAACAGCGCCTGCTTGAACGTTTCGTGGTCGCCATCGTAGAGGAAGCGCAGCGTGCGGCCTCTAGAGGTAGTATTGTCGATGACTTCGGCCACCATGGAATCGTCTTCTCCGAAATACAGCTTGTTGCCGATACGGATTTTGCGGGCGGGGTCAACCAGTACATCCCAGAGGCGGAACTCCTCATTCAGTTCGCGCAAGAGGAACACCTCAATCTGAGCACCGGTCTTTTCCTTGTTACCGTACAGGCGAGCCGGAAAGACTTTGGTGTCGTTGAAGACGAAAAGGTCGCCTTCATCGAAATATTCCAGAATGTTCTTGAAAACTCTGTGCTCAATTTCACCGGTTTTTTTGTGGAGAACCATCATCTTGGCTTCGTCACGGTAAGTGGCGGGCTGCTGTGCAATGCGCTCTTCGGGCAAATTGAATTTGAATTTAGACAGTTTCATAAGGGCGTTGTATAAGTTCGTTTTTGAATTTCACAATGTCGAGACACTGCTCCACGCGGACATCTCCAACGCGAGTACGCTGTAAGGAAGTCAGGTAGGCACCGCAGTGCAGGTCTTCACCGATGTCGCGGGCCAGAGCCCGTATGTAAGTGCCCTTGCTGCATACCACGCGAATGGTAGCCAAAGGCCGTTGTTGCTCGTTTCCATCGACAAAATCGAGCAATTCTATCTCGTCAATCACCAGCGTCTTGGGCTTGAGGTTCACCTCCTCGCCGTCACGGGCCATATCATAGGCTCGCCGGCCTTGTATCTTGCAGGCTGAGAAAACCGGCGGAACTTGCTCAATGCAGCCCACAAAATGCTTGAGTGCTTCTTCCACCTTGGCCTCCGTTATATGCGAATAGTCGTAGGTTTTGTCTATGGGCTTTTCCATATCGTAAGAAGGTGTGGTGGCGCCCAATTCAAGGGTGGCGAGATATTCTTTGGTCTGGTATTGAAACTCCTCAATGCGCTTGGTGGCGCGTCCCGTACAGATAATCATCACTCCCGTGGCCAAAGGGTCGAGCGTGCCGGCATGCCCAACCTTGAGCTTCTTTATCTTAAGGCCTCGGCAAAGGGCGTAACGCACATCGTTCACCAACTTGAAGGAGGTGAAGCCCAAGGGTTTGTTGAAATACAGTATCTGACCTTCCTGATACTCTTCGGCCGAGAGGATATGCATGGTTTAAAGCAAAGGTAAAACTATGGCCAAAATGCCGGCGCAGGCACAATAGATGGCAAACCAGATGAGCTTGCCTTTTTTTACGATATTCAGCATCCATTTGCAGGCCAGACAACCCGACACGAAAGCCGTGATGAATCCGGCTGCCAAGGCACCGAAAGACAGTCCGTTTTGTGAAGCGGCAGCAAAGTCACCTCCGACGATATTGAGGAACATCTCTCCCAGAATGGGGATGATGA
>CAYRHC010000115.1:0-5615 GCA_964423935.1 uncultured Bacteroidales bacterium
TGGCTCATACAGATTACCAACAAAAACCTTATTTATCTGTTTGCCTCTTCGTGGGTGGACGCCCGTCGTGAACGTTTGGAACAGCTAAAGGATGCCGATGCATTGAGAAATCAGATGCGGCTCGAGAACATCTACAGTCAATTCGTTACTTACAGTCAAACTAAAGGGGTGTCTTCTACGGCGGCCCAACGCAGCGAGGTGGAAGAGGAAGTGAAACTCCGTCTGGATGCTTATGTGGTGCGTCATGTGATGGGCGAGGACGCTTTCTGGGAGATTCTGCAGGAAGACGACAGTACATTGCTTAAAGCTGTTGAACTGATAGCCACGATGGACAACAATGTCGCAGACGACTGACGCGCAAGATAAACAGGCTCTTCGCTCGGAAATAAGAAGGCTCAAACGTTTGCAGCGCAGCGAGGATTTGCGTGCCTGGTCGGAGAAGATTTGCAGCCGCGTCTTGGAACTGACCGAATGGCAACAGGCCCGTACGGTGTTGCTGTATGCTGCGTTGCCTGACGAAGTGAACACCGAAGGCTTGCAGGAGGCAGCGCTTGCCGCAGGCAAGCGCTGCCTCCTGCCGGTGGTTCAGGGCGACATCCTCAAGCTTCGTCCCTACACAAAGACAACGGTGATGCAATCAGGAGCCTTCAACATAGCCGAGCCACAGGGTGAAGACTTTGTCGATTACGCTGCTATCGATCTGGCGATAATTCCTGCAATGGCTTACGACCTTGAAGGTAACCGTTTGGGCCGCGGCAAGGGCTATTACGACCGTCTGTTGCCGCTTTTGAACTGTCCTTTGATAGGTATCGCCTACCCCTTTCAAATACTCGAAAAAATACCCGTCGAACCTTGGGATATCCCTGTCCGACGGGTAGTGTCAGTTGAGTAGCGGCCTACTTATTTGCTTGCTTTCTTCAGCGCTTTCTCCAGCTTGCCGATGGTCTTCTCCTGGTCCTCGATGGTCTTTTCTTGATTCTCGATGGTGGTCAGCAGCGAGTTCAGCTCTTCGTTGTCGACATCCTTGGGGAATTGGGCGTCCACGCGGTTCAAGAAATCGGCCAATACATTCATATAATTGGTAAAGGCATCGAAAGGCGAATCGTAGGGACTGAAGATTTTGTACAGTCCGCCATCGGTAAACTGCTTGGTACTCATATAGAAGAAGTGGTCGCTTATTTGCAGGTACTTCCAGTCTTGCAGCAGGCGACGGTCCTTGCAAAGGTGTACACGCTCGCTGACGCTGTAGAGTTTGTTCAGCGCTTCATTTTGTAAATCGTTGCCCATCCAGGCACTGAGGTCTTTTTCTTCATCGGCCCAAGAAATAGGCGTTGGAACGCTCAGTTCGCCCACGGGTTTCAACTTCATGGACACTTCGTTAGGCGTTAGGAACTCTATGCCGCGTTGTGCAGCGAAGTAGGGCAGGGCCTTCAGAAACTCGAAGATCCCGCTTTCGCGCGGTTGCAGGTTGCCGAAGGTTTCATAGTTCATAAACAAGTTGATGACCTGCTCGTTTTCGGGAGTCTGGGCTATCCAGTCGATGAACTTGTCTGCCACCAACGGATATTCGTTCCAAGCGGTGTTCGAGAAACGGAAGGTGATATCGTCGCTCAGTTTATTGTTCTTGAGCAAAACTTTCAAGTTGCTGTTGCCGGCGCACTGGTAAACGAAGTTGGGACTCTTCCATCCCAGCACCGATTTGGCACCGTCGGCAATGATGGTTTTGTAGCCCAAAGATTGTACCAAATTGCCGATTTCATCGGAATAAATCAGCTCGGTATTGCGGAAAGTTTTGGGCTTCTGACCGAACAGTCGCTGGATATGCTGATGCTGCTCCTTCACCTGACGGCAGAACTCGTCTTCGTCCTTGATAGATGCCAAAGAGTGGGCGCTGGTTTCGGCCAAAAATTCCACACAGCCGGTCTTGGCCAAGGCCTTGAAACTCTCGATGACTTCGGGCGCATAAAGCTCCAACTGGTCGAGCGCCACGCCTGAAATGGAGAATGCCACCTTGAATCTGCCCTTGTTGGCCTCAATCATCTCCAGCAGCAACTCATTGGCGGGAAGAAAACTGCAGGCGGCAATCCGCTGCATAATTTGCTCGTTGGTGAAATCGTCGTAGTAATAGTGGTCTGCGCCGATGTCGAAGAAACGGTATCTTTTCAGACGGAATGGTTGATGAATCTGGAAATAGAAACAAATAGTCTTCATAACGTATGCTTTTTTAATTATTATCTACCTAAAACCTGATCATAGATGCGGCGCACCTTCTGGCCGGCGTATTCCCATTTGATTTCGTCCACCTCGCGTTTTCCCTCGACCCTAAGGTATTCGTACATGGCCGGATAGGTGATGATGGAGTAGATGGCGTCGGCCATGGCATCGATGTCCCAATAGTCGGTTTTGATGACATTGTTCAGGATTTCGGCGCAGCCAGATTGCTTGGAAATGATAGAGGGAACGCCCACTTGCATGGCTTCCAGCGGTGAAATTCCGAAGGGCTCTGACACGGAAGGCATAATGTAAACATCGCTCGACTTGAGCATTTTGTAGACATCCAAGCCCTTCTGGAAGCCGGGGAAGTGGAAGCGGTCGGCAATGCCGCGCTTGGCGGCCAGACGAATCATGGCGTTCATCATATCGCCGCTGCCGGCCATGACAAAACGTACATTGTCGGTTTTCTGCAGCACCTTGTAAGCGGCTTCCACGAAATATTCCGGGCCTTTCTGCATAGTGATGCGGCCCAGGAAGGTAACCACCTTCTGCTGACAGTTGCGTATGGGCTCAATGTCCTTGATGGCTTGGCTGACGGGGTCTACGGCGTTGTGTACCGTGCTGACCTTGCGCGGGTCCTGATAATATTTGTTGATGACAGTATTGCGCGTCAGGTTGCTCACACAAATAATGTGGTCGGCGTTGTCCATACCGTCCTTTTCGATGCGGTACACATCCGGATTGACGTTGCCGCGGCTACGGTCGAAGTCGGTGGCGTGCACATGAATGACCAGAGGCTTGCCGGTGACACTCTTGGCGTGGATGCCGGCCGGGTAGGTGAGCCAGTCGTGCGAGTGGATGATGTCGAACTGCTCGGTGCGGGCAATGACCCCGGCGCAGATGGAATAGTTGTTAATCTCCTCCAACAAGTTGTCGGGATAGCGTCCCGAAAACTCCAGACAGCCAAGGTCGTTGGTGTGCATGTAACGGAAGTCGGCATAGATGTGTGCGCGCAAGTCGTAGTATTTCTGCGGATCCATATACGAGCCGAAGCGTTCTTGCAAAGTCTCGTAAGGAACATCTTTCCAAACGATGGGAGTGTTGTTCAGACCGATTATTTTCAGAAAACTCTGGTCTTCATCACCAAAAGGTTTTGGCAGACAGAAGGTTATCTCCATGTCTTCCTGTTTGGACATGCCTCGCGTCAATCCGTAGCTGGCAGTGCCCAGACCTCCTAAAATATGCGGGGGAAACTCCCAGCCGAACATCAATGCTTTCATATTATTGCTGCGTTTTCTGAAAGGTTACTAATGAGCTGTTTTACGCGTAATACTTCGGCCACGCTCATGGCGAAAGCTATGCCGCCGCGTCCACGGTAGGGCGGGTTGCCGTCGAAAAGTTCCGAGATGGAACCGATGCCGCGGTCGCTGAGGTCGTCTTCGAATTCGTAGATGCAACGCTCGGCAAAAGCAAGACCGCTCATACGGTAAATCTTGAGGTAAGCTTCAAGATAGGCACCCATGAGCCAGGGCCATGCCGTTCCTTGGTGATAGGCCCAAGTACGGCGGTCTTCCGGTCCCTCGAAAATCGGATTGTAGCCCATGCTCTTGGGGCTAAGCGTGCGCAGACCCTTAGGTGTCAGCAACTCTTTGGTGACAAAGTCGAGCACTTGCTTTTTCTGCATCTTGTCGAGCGGTGAAAAATCGAGCGAAGCGGCAAAAACCTGGTTGGGCCGGACGCTCCAGTCAACCACGTCGCCATCGACATAATCGTAGAGATAACCGTAGTCGTTGCGGAAAACGTGCACGAAAGACTGGCCGCATTTGGTGGCGAGAACTTCCATATTGTCGGCCTGAAAATCTTCGCCAAGCTCTCGGGCGATATTGGCAACGAAGCGCAAGGCATTGTACCATAGGGCGTTGAATTCAACCAAATAACCACTGCGGGGCACCAAGGGCTTGCCATACATAGTGGAGTTCATCCAGCTGATGGGTTTGTCCTTGCCGTTGGAATAAACCAGGCCGTTGTCGTGAACAAAAAGGTTTTTGTGCCCTTGGTTCATTAAGAAGTTCATGGTGTCCAGCAGAAGTTTGCCGAATACTTGGGCGGCCTTGCTCTGCCCTTGGTCTTTGGCGTATTGTTGTATGGCCCAAATCATCCAGAGCGGAACATCGGGCGCATCAATTTCGTGTATGTCACAGTCGAGGTCTTGCTCGGCAAAATAATTGCGGATGGCCTTTTCGCCCGTCTGCATAATGGATTCGAACAGTTCTGGCTTGCCGCAAGAGAGGGTGCATCCCGGCAGGGCGATGAACATGTCGCGGGCACGACACTGGAACCATGGGTAGCCCGCAATGATGTAGCGCTGGCCGTCCTTGTGCTTGTTATAGAACTGGGCGGCGGCCGATTTCAGGCAGGCTGTGAAATTGCTGCGCGGCTGGCGCTGGCTCTTCTCGACATCGAAAACCTCGTTGATTTTGTCGGCGGGCATGTGGTCGAGCGAAGCCGAAAAAGTAATACTTTCGCCCTTCTTGATGGGCATTTCGAAATAGCCGGGCACAAATAAATCTTCCTGAAAGTCGTAACCGCGCTCCTGCTCCTTCATGTATTCGATGTTGCGGTACCAGTCGGGTACGTAAACAAAATCGTTCTTGGCCGAGAATTGCATATACAGCGAGGGGAATCCCTGGTAAAGACACATTTTAATGCCGTTGTCGACGGGTTCGTAGCTTTTGTTGATGGTATCGTTGGCCTTGCAAAGCGTGTCGGTCTGGCGGAAGGCAAGGAAGGGCCTGAAGCGCAATGTCGTGGGCGAATGGGCCTCGAGTAGCGTGTAACGTACCAGAATGCGGTTTTCGAACGACATGAATATCTTCTCTCTCGACAGAATGACACCGCCCACGCGGTAGATGGTGGTGGGAATGCCGTCGCAGTCGAACTGGCTGATATATTTGTGGCCTTTGGGACTGTAGTTGTCGCCGGGATACTTGTGCAGTCCGAGGTTGAATTCGGCGCCGTGCTGGATAACAGTGGCATCAAGGGAAGAGATGAGCACGTGGTTTTTCCCTTCGAATTCCGACAGGGGAACCACCAGTAACCCGTTGTATTTTCGGGTGTTGCAGTCTACAATGGTGGAATAGCTGTAGGCACCCGATTTGTTGGTCTGCAACAGTTCTTTGGTAAGCGAAAGCTGCAGGTTTACCATCGATGTCTTGTCGAACTTCAAGTAACTCATAAGTGATAGGTTTTAATGAAGACGAAAGTAAAAAGATAAAAAGCCAAATACAAAAGTTTCTTTAATAAAATTTTAGTTTCAACAAGGACAAAAAACTATCTTTGCGTCCGTATAAAACGACCACCGTATGGATGCACAAAAGAAAGACTTGGGTTTGATAGATTTG
>CAYRHC010000116.1:0-5596 GCA_964423935.1 uncultured Bacteroidales bacterium
TCGAAAGGTCGCGACGGGTGCGCAACACTTCGGCGCTGGGCTTCTGCGACTTGTTGCCTTTCATTTCGTTGGCAGCCAATCCCACGGCACCTTTAATAACGGGCCAAGACTTGACTATGCCGATGATACCGGCCATGGCAATGCCACCGATACCGATATGACGGGCAAAGTTGGAGAAGATGGCCTCGGGCGACATGCCGGCCACAGCATCGGTGACGGCGGGATTGAGCATCTGCAGAAACTCATCGCCCAGCAAAGGCAGCAAGGGTACGATAACGAACCATACCAAAGCCGAACCGATGGTGATGATGGCAGCGTACTTAAGGCCAACGATATAGCCCAGACCCAACACGGCGGCACCTGTGTTGATGCTGAACACCAGCTTGGCTTTGTCGGCCAGGGCAACGCCCCACGAGCAGACGCGCGACGTGAAGTTCTCGGTCCACAGTCCGAAGGTGGCCACGATAAAATCGTACAGACCGCCGATAAGGCCTGCGAAGATAAGCGGTTTGGCTTGCCCGGCACCCTTTTCGCCAGACATCAGCACCTGCGTGGTGGCCGTTGCCTCGGGGAAGGGATATTTGCCGTGCATATCCGAAACGAAATACTTGCGGAAAGGTATCAAGAACAGAATGCCCAGCACACCGCCCAGCAGCGAACTGAGGAATACCTGCATAAAGTTGACGGTCATGTCGGGGTATTTGCTTTGCAGGATGTAGAGCGCAGGTAAAGTAAAGATAGCTCCGGCCACAATAACACCCGAGCAAGAACCGATAGATTGGATAATGACGTTTTCGCCCAGGGCATTCTTACGTTTGGCCACACTGGAAAGGCCAACGGCGATAATGGCAATAGGAATGGCGGCCTCGAAAACTTGGCCGACTTTCAATCCAAGATAAGCAGCTGCGGCCGAAAAGAGCACCGCCATCAGCAAACCCCAGGTCACCGACCAGGCATTCGCTTCGGGATACTTCTTGTTGGGCGACATCACGGGGTCGTACACTTCGCCGTCTTCCAAAGGACGGTAAGCGTTTTCGGGTAATTCTGTCTTCATATCAATCGTTTTAGTGAGAATTAAAATTATTGTTGCCAAATGCGCCAGGCTTCCTCGGCCTGTCCGTGCAGCATTTCCAGACCGTTTTTGACGAACGCGCCCCGGGCCTTGCCCATTTTCATAAATAAGGTTTCTTGAGGATTGTACACCACATCGTACAGCAGATGGTAAGGCCGCAGATACTGATACGGAATGTCTGGGCAAGCCTCCGTCTTGGGACTCATACCCAAAGGCGTGGTATTGACGATGATGCTGTGCTCGGCCATGATGACCTCATCCAGATCGGTGTAAGCAAGCAGGCCCCGCCCCGCCCTACGCGAGACGAACTGCAAAGGAATATCGAGCTGCTGCAGGGCGAAGGCCACCGCCTTGCTCGCACCGCCCGTTCCCAGCACCAGGGCTTTTAGAGGATGGAAACAGTTGCTGCCAAAGCCCGGATAAGAACCCGGCACTATCCACTGGGCCGCCGCGTAGCGCTCCTGCAAGATGGGAAGAAGCGGTTCCAACGAATCACGGAAGCCTACGAAATCGCTGTTGTAGCCGCAAAGTCGCCGGCTTTCGCCCTCGCGATCCACACGTATGACATTCACCGCACCCATAGCCTCCGCTTCGGGCGAAAGCCAATCAAGATACGGAAGCACAGCCTCTTTGTAGGGTATGGTCACGTTCAGACCGACAAGCATCGGGTGCGCCGCCAGCAGAGCGGGCAGTTCGTCTATGTGTTCCAAAGGATAGAGCTCGTAGCGGGCATCTATTCTCTCTCGTTCGAATTTCTCGTTAAAATAGACACTCGAAAAAGAATGTCCCAAAGGATAGCCTATCAGTCCGTACTGCGCTGTCATGATGCAAGTTCTTTAAGAATGTCGTCGTAAAGTTGTCGCGCCTGCGGGTCCTTGGCAAGAGCTCGTCTCAGATAGCATTCACACTGCTCCGTATCGAGCAGCATATGATAGCAGAGAGCCATGCAAAGTTGCAAGTTAGGCATATCTTTGCCACTGTCTTCCATCTGTTGAAATATTTCCAAAGCCATGGTATAATCGCCCGTCTGGAAATACAGGTTGCCCAAGGCAAAGAGTTCGTCCGCAGCGGGGTCCTTAACGCCTTCGAGCGCCTGTTTGTAAGCCACTATTGCTGCATCGAACTGACCGAGGTTCACCAACAGTTCGGCCATGCCAACCCAAATATCCTTATTGGTGGGATTGATTTGCAAAGCTTGCTCGTAATAGGACATGGCTTGCGCCGGTTCGTTGCGTTGTGCCAGACAATAGGCAATGCCCATACAGGCCATATCATCTTCGGGATTAAGATCGAAAGCCTTGCGGTACCAATCGAGGGCTTGGTCGAAATCGTTCTGGTATTCGTAACATTCGGCCAGACAGCCTGCCAAATCGCCCAAGCCCAAGGGTGTTGACTCGTTGTCGTGCTGGAGCAGTTCGTAAGCCTGCGTGTAGCATTCGATGGCTTTGGGATAGTCGTTGAGCCGGCCGTATGCGTGACCCAGCTCCACACAGATGTTCAAGTCGGGACTGTCGGCAGCCGCGGCGGCGAATTCCAAGGCATTCGCCGCCTCTTGCGGACGGTTCAGATTCAAATAGGTAGAGCCAAGACGCGTCCAAGCTTGCACATTGAAGGGGTCTTCGTCGAGCCAGTGCTGATAATAATCTATGCTCGCTTCGTTGTCTCCTCGCAGGTAACAAAGCTCAATGGCCTGTTCATAAAGTTCCTCATCTTTGGGATTGTCAGCCAAACCATTGTCTATAAAGCTCTTGGCCTGATCGTAGAGGTCGTAATGCATCAGCACCTCGGCCACATCGGAACAATAAAGGTAAAGTTCGTCTGTTTCTTGCGCCAGATAACGGTTGAAAATCTCCAAAGCCTCATCGCGACGGTTCAGGGCCAGATAAACCGAGGCCAGCATCAGCTCGCTGTCTTCGTTCTGGGGCAAGTGCTGCACGAGCGTGAGCGCATCCTTGGGCCTGCCGCACTGCAAGAGCCAGGCGGCTTTCTTGAGCAGGATAAACTCGTTGTTGGGATGTATAGACAATGCCAATGCTATCAATTCGGCTGCCGTTGCGTTGTCGTTTTCGAGCAGATAATGCTCAATAAGGCGTTCAAAATCGTTGGCATCCAAATAGATAGATTCGCCCCTGCTGCGCAACTGTTCGTAACGGCGCACCAGCGACTGAAGATGGGCATCGGCTGCTTTATGCTGCATTCGGCGCTTTATTTGGAACTGATCTTACTCCAAGTATCTTTCAGACCCACCGTTTTATTGAACACAAGATGTTCGGGACGGCTGTCGGGATCCATATTGAAATAGCCGATACGCTGGAACTGCAAGTAGTCGAGCGGCTTGGCCTGAGCCAGGAAGGTCTCCACATAGCAATTGTCCAGTATCTTGAGCGAATCGGGATTCAACATTTCCTTCATGGCTTCCAGCTCGTTGCAGTTGCGTTCCTTGCGGATGGCAGCCATCTCGTCACGGGGATTCTCCACCTTCCACAGACGGTCGTAAAGACGCACCTCGGCCTTGAGACAATGTGCACAACTGAGCCAATGCAGCGTACCTTTCACCTTGCGGTTGCTGCCGGGCATGCCGGTCTTGGTATCGGGGTCGTATTCGGCATACACCGTCGTGACGCGACCGTCGGCATCTTTTTCACAGCCAGTACATTTTACAATATACGCATTCTTTAGACGCACTTCCTGACCGGGAGTCATACGGAAATACTTCTTGGGCGCGTCTTCCATAAAGTCGTCGCGTTCCATCCATAGTTCACGGCTGAAGGCAATGGTGTGGCTGCCGGCCTGCGGGTCTTCGGGATTATTGACGGCTTCCATCATTTCCACCTGTCCTTCGGGATAGTTGGTGATGATGAGTTTGACGGGGTCCAGCACGGCCGACACGCGCGTGGCGCGGGCATTCAAGTCTTCGCGCGCGGCACTTTCCAGTAGTGCGAAATCGTTGAGGGCATCGTAGGTGGTATAACCGATCTTATCGATAAACTTGCGGATGGACTCGGGCGAATAGCCGCGACGGCGGAAGGCGCAGATGGTAGGCATACGCGGGTCGTCCCAACCGTTCACAATACCTTCTTTTACCAAGATGAGCAGGTTGCGCTTGCTCATGAGCGTATAGTTGAGGTTCAGTTTGTTGAATTCGTACTGACGGGGACGATGGTCGTCCAAGTCCTTGTTGTCCTTCACCCAGTCAACCAGCAGATTGTACAGCGGACGGTGAGGCACGAATTCGAGCGTGCAGAGCGAGTGCGTCACTCCTTCGAAATAGTCGCTCTGGCCATGGGCGAAATCGTACATGGGATAGGCCTTCCATTTGTCGCCGGTGCGGTGGTGCGGATGGTTCACTACACGGTAGATAATGGGGTCGCGGAAATGCATGTTCGAACTGGCCATGTCAATCTTGGCACGCAACACCATCTTGCCTTCAGGAATTTCGCCCGTATTCATCTTCAGAAAAAGCGCCATACTCTCTTCCACGGGGCGGTTGCGATAAGGACTTTCGGTACCCGCCTGGGTGGGCGTACCCTTCTGTGCGGCTATATCTTCGGCAGACTGTTCGTCAATATAGGCTTTGCCTTCCTTAATCAACTTGATGGCAAAGTCCCAAAGCTGCTGGAAATAGTCGGAGGCATAGTATTCATGGCCCCACTGGAAACCCAGCCATTGGATATCTTCTTTGATGGCTTCTACATATTCTACATCCTCTTTGGTGGGATTGGTATCGTCGAAACGCAGGTTGCAGACACCGCCGTACTTCTGCGCCATACCGAAATCCAGACAAATAGCCTTGGCATGGCCAATGTGCAGGTAGCCGTTAGGCTCGGGTGGGAAACGGGTTTGTACACGTCCGTCGTTCAAGCCTTTGCGCAAGTCTTCTTCCACCACTTGCTCGATAAAATTCAAACTTTTCTTTTCCTCCTCTGCGGGAAGCGTGTTCAAGTCTGTCATATGCTCTGTTTTAGGTTCTTCAATAAGCAGGCAAAAATAGTACTCGATGCACGCAATTGCAACCCCCAACCCGCTTTTTCTGAAAAAGCACCATTAATTTTTTCTGACTGAAAATTAACTTATCTTTGCGCCGACACCTACCGAGGCCAGAGCCAAGACCAGACTATTAATCGTCTGTAATAACTTTGGGAAAAGATACCTTTTTACAAAAAATAGCCGTATATTTGGACCATTTTTGTGACTACCCGAATTCTGAAACAACAACTTGTTTAACTATTAATACATAGCTTATGAAACAATTCATGGACGAGAACTTCCTACTCGACAACGAAGTGTCGCAGGATTTGTTCCACAATCATGCCAAGAATCTTCCCATTATCGACTATCATTGCCATCTGAATCCCGAATTCATCGCCAAGGACCGCACCTTCGACAACCTGGGACAAATCTGGCTGGAAGGCGACCACTACAAATGGCGCGCCATGCGTACCAACGGCATAGACGAACGCTATTGCACGGGCAAGGATACCAGCGATTGGGAAAAATTCGAGAAATGGGCTGAGACTGTTCCCT
>CAYRHC010000117.1:0-5572 GCA_964423935.1 uncultured Bacteroidales bacterium
CGATTTCGGGCTTGATGATGTGATACAGAGACTTTTCGTTACCCTCGGCCTCGGCGCGGGCCTCTTGCGAATTCAACACGTCATAAGGACGCGAAACCACCTGTTCGACTAAGTCTACAGGTGGCCTCCAACCTTGGAAAGGTTTAACTTTTGCCATAATCGTTATATGATATGTTAGCGAGATTACTTGTTCACACGGAATCTTTCGTTGCCATTCACAAAGAAATCGACTATTTGCTTGGCGGCTGCAATACCGGCGTTGATGTTAGCTTCGGCCGTCTGGGCACCCATTTTCTTGGGCGTTGCGAAATAACGACCGGGGCAGCTTTCCATAAACTTGTCGTGGGCGGCCGGCATGATGTCGGTCACATACTTCAAGTCGGAGCGTTCGCTCAGGAGCTGCAACAAAGAAGCTTCATCGATAACTTCCTTGCGGGCCGTGTTCACCAGCAAACCGCCCTTGGGCATCTTGCCCACCAAGGCAGCATTGATGGAGTTTTTAGTTTCGGCCGTAGCGGGGATGTGCAACGAAACAACATTGCAGGTACTGTAAAGGTCTTCGACCTTGGCTACGGGAATGATACCTTCGCTCTGCATGGCGGCGGCGGGAACAAAAGCGTCGTAGGCATACACTTCCATACCGAAGCCCTTGGCGATGCGGGCCACGTTGCGGCCTACGTTGCCATAGGCGTGGATACCCAATTTCTTGCCTTTCAGTTCGGTACCGGAAGTGCCGTTGTAGAAGTTGCGCTGAGCGTAAACCATCAGGCCCAAGGCCAGTTCGGCCACAGCGTTGGCGTTCTGACCGGGCGTGTTCATCACACAGACACCCTTGGCCGTGGCGGCCTCCAAGTCAACATTGTCGTAACCTGCACCGGCGCGAACCACAATCTTCAGCTGAGCGGCAGCGTCCAGCACTTCCTTATCGATGATATCGCTACGGATAATAATGGCGTCTGCATCGGCCACAGCCTTGAGCAGTTCGGCCTTGGTGCCATATTTTTCGAGCAGGGCCAACTGATAGGAAGCGCCTTCAACCACTTCCCTGATGCCTTTGACGGCCACAGGGGCGAAAGGCTTGTCGGTAGCAATTAAAACTTTCATGATTCCTTATTTTATTATTCTTTCAGATTACTTAGTGCTTTGCGGCGAATTCCTTCATCGTGTCAACCAAAGCCTGAACGCTTTCGATAGGCATGGCGTTGTAGATAGAAGCGCGGAAACCGCCCACCGAACGGTGACCCTTGAAACCGACCATACCTCTTTCGGTAGCGAACTGGGCGAAATCAGCTTCCAAAGCCTCGTAACCTTCGGCCATAACGAAACATACGTTCATGATAGAACGGTCTTCCTTGCAGGTAACAGTACCCTTGAACATACGGTTGTTGTCAATTTCATCGTAGAGCAAAGCGGCCTTTTCGGTGTTGCGCTTGTAGATAGCGTCGATACCGCCGATAGACTGATACCATTTGGCCGTCTGCAGCGCCGTGAAGATGGGCAGTACAGGAGGCGTATTGAACATGGAACCCTTGTCGATATGGGTGCGGTAATCCAGCATGGTGGGAATGGCGCGGCTTACACGGCCCAGCGCACTCTTGCGCACAATGGCGATGGTAACACCGGCGGGAGCCAGGTTCTTCTGGGCACCGGCAAAAATGAGGTCGTAGTGCGTAAAGTCGATGGGACGCGAGAAAATATCGGACGACATATCGGCAATAACGGGGATGTTGCCGAACGAGAGGTCCTTATGCAGTTCCGTACCGTAGATGGTGTTGTTGGTGCAATAGTAGAAGTAATCTGCATCGGCAGGCACTTCGAAGTTTTTGGGGATATAAGTATAGTTGTCTGCCTTGGATGATGCCACAACAACGGCTTCGCCAAAGAGTTTAGCCTCTTTGATGGCCTTGCTGGCCCAAGTACCGGTATCGAGGAAAGCGGCTTTCTTTTCCAGGAAGTTGTAAGGAGCCATACAGAATTGCAGGCTGGCACCGCCGCCCAGGAACACCACTTCGAAATCTTCAGGCACTTGCAACAGCTCTTTGATGAGCTGGTTAGCTTCGGTGATAACGGCAGTGAATTCCTTTCCACGATGAGAAACTTCCATCAGAGAAAGGCCGGTTCCGGCAAAGTTCAAAACGGCATCGGCTGTGTTTTTGATAGCGTACTCACTCAGAATGGAGGGACCGGCAGAAAAGTTATGTTTTTTCATTTCGTAAAAAATTGATTGTTATACGGCGCGAAAGTAATGAATATTTTCAGCGCTAACAATTTTTTAGTGATTTTGTTTTTCGCCTCAAGTGATGTGATTTGCCGCCATATATGCTATATTTGCAGGTTAAAAATTCGCAAGTCGCTATGGCACAACCTTTGGCAGAACGCATGCGGCCCCAAAGCCTCGACCAATACGTAGGACAGAAGCATTTGGTAGGGCCGGGCGCCGTCCTCCGCAAGATGATAGAAAGCGGGCGGCTGTCCTCCTTTATACTCTGGGGGCCTCCCGGTGTGGGCAAGACCACGCTGGCGCGCATCGTGGCCACGCAGCTGGAATGCCCTTTCTTCACGCTCAGCGCCATCGCTTCGGGCGTAAAGGAAGTGCGCGAAGTCATCGACAAGGCACGCGGCAGCCGCTTTTTCGACAGCAAGCAACCCATCCTGTTCATCGATGAAATACACCGGTTCAACAAGGCCCAGCAAGACTCGCTGCTGGCCGCCGTCGAAAACGGGACCGTGGTGCTGATAGGCGCCACCACCGAAAACCCCTCGTTCGAAGTCATCACTCCCCTGCTCTCGCGCTGCCAGGTGTACACGCTCAAGCCTCTGGAGAATGCCGATTTGGACGAGCTTATCGACCGGAGCATTCACCAGGACAGCGAGCTCAAACAGCTGGACATCCGCATCGAAGAGCGCGAGAGCCTGTACCGTTTCGCCGGCGGCGACGCCCGCAAACTGCTCAATATTCTCGAGCTGATGTGCCAGACGTCCGACCCGCAACAAACCATCGTCATCAACAACGCCAAAGTGATAGAACGGCTGCAGGAGAACCCCTTGGCCTACGACAAGGATGGCGAGATGCACTACGACATCATCTCGGCTTTCATCAAATCCATCCGCGGCAGCGACCCGCAAGCGGCCGTTTACTGGCTGGCCCGCATGATAGAAGGCGGCGAAGACCCCAAATTCATTGCCCGCAGGCTCATCATTTCGGCCTCGGAAGATATCGGGCTGGCCAACCCCAACGCGCTGCTGCTGGCCAACGCCTGTTTCGAAGCCATCCACAAGATAGGCTGGCCCGAAGCCCGGATTGTGCTGTCGGAAACCACCATTTATCTGGCCGCCAGCCCCAAGAGCAATTCGGCTTATCTGGCCGTGGACAAGGCCCTGCAAATGGTCAAGCAAAGCGGCAACCTGCCCGTGCCCCTGCACCTGCGCAACGCCCCTACCCGTCTGATGGAAAAAATGGGCTACGGTGTCGACTACCGCTATCCGCACGACTATCCCGGTCATTTCTACCAGCAGGATTATCTGCCCCAGGGCATCGACGGCAGCCAAATCTGGCAAAGCCAAGACAATGCTTCCGAAAACAAAATGCGCGATTTTCTGAAAAACCGTTGGAAAAACAGATATTAGTCATTCACACCATACACGAACCTTTTATGAAAAAACTGCTCATTGCCTGCCTTTGCCTGCTTGCCCTGACCACCTCGGCACAGCCCGCCACCAACGCACAGCGTCCCCAAGGAAAAGACATTCTGGCCACTATGGAACTGGCCAACAAGTACTTTATGGAGAAATACAGCGATGTCGGTGCCGACAGCTTTGTGCGCAAAAAATCGCGTCCCAGCCATATCTGGACCCGAGGCGTTTATTACGAAGGCCTGATGGCGCTGTACCAGATTTGTCCCAAGGACGAGTATTACCGCTATGCCTACGACTGGGCCGAATATCACCAATGGGGCCTGCACCGTGGCAACACCACCCGCAATGCCGACAACCAGTGCGCCGGTCAAACCTATATTGCCCTGTACAATATCTGCCCCGAACCGCATAAGATCCAGAACATCAAGGTGTGCATGGACATGCTGCTGAACACGCCCCAGAAGGGCGACTGGACCTGGATCGACGCCATCCAGATGGCTATGCCCATCTTCGCCCAACTGGGCGGCCTTACCGGCGACAGCCGCTACTACGAAAAGGCTTACAAGATGTATATGTGCAGCCGCAACGAGATAGGCGGTGGCCTGTGGAACGCCAAAGACGGTCTGTGGTGGCGCGATGCCGACTTCTGCCCGCCCTACACCGAGCCCAACGGTGAAGACTGCTACTGGGCCCGAGGCAACGGCTGGGTACTGGTAGCTCTGGCCCGCTACATGGAACTCACCCCCAAGAACGAAGCGCACCGCAAACAGTATCTGTCCGATTTCAAAGCTATGTGCAAGGCCCTGCTGCCCTTACAGCGCGAAGACGGCTATTGGAACGTCAGTCTGCACGACCCCGGGCACTTCGGCGGCAAGGAAACCACCGGCACGGCTTTGTTTACAGCCGGTTTTGCCTGGGGCATCCGTCAAGGCATACTTTCGGAAAAGGAATATCTGCCCGCAGTGCTGCAAGGCTGGCAGGCGCTGGTGGACGCCGTTCATCCCGACACGGGTTTTCTGGGCTATGTGCAAGGTACGGGTAAGGAGCCCAAAGACGGACAGCCCGTAGCTTACGACCACGAGCCCGACTTTGAAGATTTCGCTTTGGGATGTTTCCTGCTGGCCGGCAGCGAAGTCTACAAGTTGCTGGCCGAATAAAGGCTTCTGGCAGGGAATCTGCGGCACTACATAAAGATATGCTCCACCATTATCCTCAGTCCGATGATGATGAGGATGATGCCACCTATCATTTCGGCCCGCAGCTTGGGCAGTTTGCCCACCAGCACCGAAAGCAGCATGCCCACCCACGACAAGACAAAGGACGTGATGCCAATAACGCTTACCGTTTGCAGGAGCGAAACATCCAGCATAGGCAGCGACAAGCCCACGGCCAGCGCGTCGATACTGGTGGCAACGGCCATGGTCAGCACCATTTTCAAACGGTAAGGGTTCACCGTTTGGTTATCGCCGTCGGAGCCTCGCAAATCATCCACTATCATTCGAATACCCAGGAATAGCAGGATACCGAAGGCTATCCAGTGGTCGATATGAGAAAAGAAACGGTTCACCTGCGAGCCGCCAAGCCAGCCTATGCAAGGCATCAGCGCCTGAAAGAGTCCGAACAAGAAGGCAACGCGCATCATGGGCCAGAAATCGATTTTCTTCATGGCCAGTCCACACACGATGGACACCGCGAAACAATCCATGGCAAGCGCTATGGATGTGAGGATAAGTTCGAAAATTGTCATAACAGTTTGAAACGTAAACGAAGACGACCGTCTTCCCAATCGGTAGAAATAATTTTGAAAACGCCTATCTGGGCGGTGTGTTCCACATGTGCACCGGCACAGGCACAAATATCGTAATCGCCCACCCGGACGATGCGCAAGGTCTCGGACACGTCTTGCGGCAGCTTGCTCGTATCCACCAGCGCGCTG
>CAYRHC010000118.1:0-5571 GCA_964423935.1 uncultured Bacteroidales bacterium
TCATCATCCCCATTCTGGGAGAGATGTTCCTCAAAGTCACCTCCGACGATATTGAGGAACATCTCTCCCAGAATGGGGATGATGACCATGATGAACGAGAACTGAGCGATGTTTTCCTTTTTATTGCCCAAAAGCAGGCCCGTGGCGATGGTGGTGCCGGAGCGAGACAAGCCGGGCAGCACGGCGCAAGCTTGTGACAGTCCGATAATGAAGGCATCTCGCCAGGAGATTTTTTCTTTGGTGCGGGGCTTGGCGATATAGGTGAATCCCAGCAGCACGGCCGTGAGCAAAAGCATACAACCGACTAGCAGCAGGCCGTTTCCGAAGAAACTCTCTACATAGTCTTTGAAGAACAAGCCCACGATAAGGATGGGTATCATCGAAACGAAAATCTTCATCAAATACTCCATTTCATCGTTCCATTTGAAACGGAAGAAATTCTTGATGAGGCCCCAAATTTCTTTCCATAGGATAACGATGGTACTCAAGACCGTGGCGGCATGTACCGTGGTGGTGAAGAGCAGGTTCTCCTCGCCAGCGGTGCCGAGAATGTAGTTCCCGATTTCGAGATGTCCGCTGCTGCTGACGGGCAGATATTCAGTGAGTCCCTGTACCAGACCAAGGACGATGGCTTCCCAAATAGACATAGTGTAATTCGTTTTGATTATTGGTTGCGGTTTTTCCGTAAAATGCCGTAGATAACTACTGCAAAGCCCACGAAGGCAATTGCGGGAGCTATCACGATACGGCGTACACTGAAAATATCGGGGTTGTATGCTTCTTTGGTGGAGGGCGCTCCCATCATCAGCAGAAAGCCGATAACGACCAGGGCAAAACCTATGCCAATCCACAGAAGATTCTTTCCGCCTAAGGCAAAATTCTTGTTTTCCATATTTTACACGTAATAAAGTTCATCAACAGACATATTCAGAAAGCGGTTCACGGAGAAAACTGTGGCGATGGCACTGAGGAAAATGCCCAGCACCAGCAAAGCACTCCCGATCAATAGCATAACTTCCGTTCCTACCATGGCTTGTATCCCAGGAAATATCTTCTCGATACTTACGATGGAAAGGTAATAAAGCCCGAATGCCAGGATGGCGCTGACAATACCGCAACGGATGTTCTGCCAAACAAAGGGCCGGCGGATGAAACTCCGTTTGGCTCCCACCAGACACATGGTATGGATAAGGAAGCGCTTGGCATAAATCATCAGGCGTACCGTGTTGCGGATAAGCAATACCGATATCAAGGTCAGCACCACGGCAACCACCAGCAGCACTTTCCCGATGGAAAGGATGTTTTTGTTGACAAGCTGGATGAGGTCCTCGCGATATACCACCTCTTGGACATATCTGGGAGCCGACAAGGTGTGCACCGTCTTTTTTATCTGGTCGATACTGGTGTAGCCGCTCTTGAGTTTGATTTCGATGGTGGCGGGCAGCGGATTGTAGCCCAGCAGGTCTTCGGGACTCTCGCCCAACTCTTGACTCAGCTCCTTGAGAGCCTGTTCCTTGCTGATGTAAGTGTGTTCCTTGGCCCATTCCGATTGGGAAATCCGTTTGCGGAAAGCTCTGAGTTCCTCGGCACTGATTTTGTCTTCGAGCACCACGGTAAGAGAGATGTTCTCCTTGGCCGAACGTGAAATGTCTTGTGCGAAAAAGGCCAAGGTCATCATGACGGCAAAAAGCAACAGCACCAAACTGATGCTGATAGTGGCGGTCAGTCGGGAGCCGAAAACGCGGCTGCTGGTGCGTCGTAGTTTTTTACCCATGTTTTTCTGCGCAAATTTTTCCCAAATTCGGCGCAAAAGTAGTTATAAAAACGCGAAATTGTTACGCAAAACCCTAATTATTTGACGATTTCGCTTTTAACGATCTCGCCCAAAAGTGTGGCCGAAGAACAGTCCAAAATCTTAACATCGACAAAGTCGCCCACCTTGGCCGATTCTTTGGGAAAGACAACCGTCTTGTTTTTCTCGTTTCTACCGCACATTTGCTCGCGTGAACGCTTGGAAAAACCTTCCACCAGCACCTTGTAGGTCTTGCCGATTTCCTGGCGGTTGCTTGCTGCCGACAACTGGTTTTGTGTTTCGATGATTTCTGCCAGACGGCGCAGCTTCACTTCTTCGGGAACATCATCTGGCAGATGTTTGGAAGCGTAGGTGCCGGGACGTTCCGAATACTTGAACATGAAGGCCGAGTCGAACCCAACTTCGCGCATTAGGCTGAGGCTTTGCTGATGGTCTTCTTCCGTTTCGCTGTGGAAACCGCAGAAAATATCGGTGGAAACGCCGCAATTGGGAATGATTTCCTTAATGGCCTGGATGCGCCCCAAGTACCATTCACGGTCGTAGCGACGGTTCATCAGTTTGAGGATACGTGAGCTTCCCGACTGTACAGGCAGATGGATATGATTGCAGATATTGGGATATTTGGCGATGGTTTCGAGCAATTCGTCGCTCATGTCCTTGGGGTGCGAAGTGGTAAACCGTATCCACATATCGGGAGCGGCCTCGGCTACCATGGCCAGCAACTCCGGGAAGCCTGTTTCGCCGAAACGGTAAGAGTTGACGTTCTGTCCCAGCAGGATAACCTCCTTGAAGCCTTTGGCCTTGAGGTCTTGCAGTTCGGCCATGATACTTTGTGTATCGCGGCTTCGCTCCCGTCCGCGGGTATAAGGCACGATGCAGTAGCTGCAGAAATTGTTGCAGCCGCGCATAATGGAAATGTAGCCCGAAATCTGCTTGTGGCCCAGACGCATAGGCACGACATCGCGATAGGTTTCGGTGGTGGACAGCTCGACATTCACCGCTTTTTCGCCCATTTCAACGCTAGAAATCAGATGGGGCAAGTCCATATAGGCATCGGGACCGGCAACCAAATCTACTCCGTAGTCTTGCGTAAGTTTTTCCTTGAGACGTTCTGCCATGCAACCCAAAATGCCAATCATCGGACGTCCTTTTTTCTTCATGGCAGCCAGGGCTTGCAGGCGGCTGAAGATTTTCTGCTCGGCGTTGTCGCGGATGGAGCAGGTGTTGAGCAGAATGAGGTCGGCTTGGTTGATATCATCGCAGATGTCGTAGTCGGCCATTTTAAGGATGGAGGCCACCACTTCGCTGTCGGCAACGTTCATCTGGCAACCGTAAGTTTCGATGAAGACTTTCTTGGAGTTGTCCATTGGATGCGCTTGGAAATAGGGTGAGAGTTTTTTTTCTGAAAAGATGTGCAAAATTAATGGTTTCGGTGTAGAAGAACAATAAAAATTATACCTTTGCGAAGATGTGTAAAAAGAATGCATTTTTATTCAAATAATTTCAAGCTATGTCATTTCGAATCATTACTCCACAAGAGGCGGCGGAATACATCCACCACGACGACAACATCGGATTCAGCGGTTTCACTCCTTCAGGCGCTCCCAAGGTTATAGCCCGTGCCATAGCCGCCAAGGCCGAGGCAGAACATGCTGCCGGCCGGGAATACAAGATCGGCGTCTTTACAGGTGCTTCTACCGGTGACGACCTGGAAGGGGTTTTGGCGCGTGCCAATGCCGTCAAGTACCGCGTTCCCTACCAGTCGAACAAGGACCTGCGCAACCGTATAAATGCTGGTGATGCCAACTATACCGACGTTCATCTTTCCAATTTGGCGCAAGACCTGCGTTGCGGTTTCTATGGCAAAATCAAACTGGCCGTTATCGAAGCTGCCGATATCACAGACAATGGCGAAGTGCTGTTGACCACCGGTGTCGGTATTACGCCCACGCTGGCACGTCTGGCCGACCACTTCATCATCGAACTGAACGCCGCCCATCCCAAATTCATCAAGGGTCTGCACGATATTTACGTCTGCGCCGATCCGCCATATCGCCGCGAAATTCCTATCTACAAGGCCTCCGACCATATCGGCGAACCTATCTTGAAACTCGATCCTGCCAAGATTATCGGTATAGTCGAGACGAACCAGAGAGAACATGTGGCCGGTTTCTCAGAACCCGATGCCGTAACACAGGCCATTGGCGACAATGTAGCCCGTTTCCTGGTTTCCGAGCTCAAGGCAGGTCGTATTCCCGCTTCTTTCCTGCCTATCCAGTCGGGTGTGGGCAACATTGCCAATGCTTTGCTGGGCTCGCTGGGTCAGAATCCCGATGTCCCCGCTTTCGAAATGTATACCGAGGTCATACAAGATGCCGTTATCGGCCTGATGCAGGAAGGCAAGGTGAAATATGCATCCGGATGCTCCCTGTCCATCACCAACGATGTCCTCAACAATATTTACGACAACTGGGATTTCTTCAAGGACAAGCTGGTACTCCGCTCTTCGGAAATCTCCAACAGCCCCGAAATTGCACGTCGTTTGGGTCTGATTGCCATCAATACCGCCTTGGAAGCCGACATCTACGGTAACATCAACAGTACGCACGTGATGGGCAGCAAGATGATGAACGGTATCGGCGGTTCTGGCGACTTCACCCGCAATGCCTATCTCTCCATCTTCACTTGTCCTTCGGTAGCCAAGGGTGGTAAGATCAGCGCTATTGTGCCGATGGTTTCGCACCTCGACCACAGCGAACATTCCGTGCGTGTGCTGGTAACCGAGCAGGGCGTTGCCGACCTTAGGGCCAAGACACCTGTACAGCGTGCACAATGCATCATCGAGAACTGTGTACATCCCGATTACAAGCAACTGTTGTGGGACTACACCAAACTCTGCAAGACGGCCCATACGCCTCACGATTTGTCCAGAGTCTTCAAGATGCATCTTGAACTTGCCGATTCGGGCGATATGCACAATACCCGCTGGTAATGAAAACCATCTTCCTTGTCGGCTATATGGGCTGTGGCAAGTCGAGTCTTGGCCGGTCTTTGGCTCAGGCGCTTGGCTGCCAATTCGTCGATTTGGACGACTATATAGAACAACAGGAACAGACAACGATAGCTTCTCTCTTCTCGCTTCGGGGAGAGGAAGCTTTTCGTTTGTTGGAAAGGGCTGCTCTGGAAAAATTGGCTATGGCGCAGGACACGGTGGTGGCCACTGGCGGTGGCGCGGCCTGCTACGCCGACAACATCGACTTGATGAACCGCCAAGGTATCAGTATTTATCTGCGGGTGTCCGCTCAAGAACTCCAGCATCGTCTGAGTGTCCCCAAGCACCAGGCCAAACGCCCGCTCATCAGCCAGCTCCCGGCTGACGAACTACTCTCCCATATTCAGACCATGTTGCAGCAGCGCGAACCCTATTACCTTAAATCCCAATACATTGTTGACTGCACCGCTGCTCCCAAGGCCGAAAACCTGCAAAACATCCTAAATACTTTGCTTGTTGCAAAATAGCGATTCGTACAATTTCGCTGGAATTGGGACGGATGTTCTATGCGAACTTGTGTTAAAAACACAAACTTTGCCATCAGAACAATCAGATGTAACCATGAACAGAAAAAGAATTGTAGCAGTCGTGGCACTTGCATTAAGTGCGATGACTGGAGTTTGGGCACAGTCGCCGGTTTTCCTTACTGCCGGTCAGTCGAATGCAGACGGACGAGAGTATGTAAGCAAGTTGCCTTCTTATATGA
>CAYRHC010000119.1:0-5569 GCA_964423935.1 uncultured Bacteroidales bacterium
AACATCACTAGTTTTTCTTTCATAAAAACAATCTTAAAAGTTAAAAAATAAAAATATGTTGACTATTGCACATATTTGCTTCTTGCAGGTTATGCACTAAAAAACGGGCGTTTGTTGGTGCAGATGAGAAGCACGCAGCTGCGGTATGTCTAACAACAAATAGAAAACTATGAGCATTTACGCCTATGTGAGGGTTAGCACACAATTGCAACCATTTGAGAGTCAAGAGTATGAAATAAGGAAGTGGTGCGAGGCGAGGTCGGTCAGCATCGATAAATGGACATTGGAGTCGGTCTCGGGCACCAAATCGTGGGAGAAACGCATGCTGGGCAAGCTGATACGCCGAATGAAGCCCGGCGATATGCTGGTTTGCACCGAAATATCCAGGTTGGGGCGCAACATGCTGATGATTATGTCCATCTTGAACACCTGTTCGCAGAAACAGTTGAAAATCCACACGATAAAGGACAATTTCGACCTGTCGGACAATATCAATTCCAAGATTATCGCCTTTGCCTTTGCATTGGCATCGGAAATAGAACGCAATCTTATTTCGCAACGCACGCGCGAGGCCTTGGCGGCCAAAAAAGTGTCAGGTGCGCGTTTGGGCAGGCCTCGCGGGTGCTCGGCCAAGGTGCAACGCATCTGTCGTGAGCGTGAAGAAATAGAGCGGCAGCTGCGGGCGGGTGTTCCTTTGTCGCTTATCGCTCGGCAGTATCAGGTGCATCGCAATACCTTGGCCCGCTGCCGCAAGCTTCACTATGCACTTTTCGAGCCTTGAAACGGCATTTTTGTACGGAAAACGGCTTGCTTTCCACTTAAAAATGCATACGCGGGAGTTAATACGGTTTGTTTGCGAAAAGTGTTAAAACGCTTATTTGTATAGCATTATTTTTCAGCAGAATAATAAGGCAGAAAATGTTAAAATATGGAGCTTTGCAAACGCATAACGCTTCATATTTATTCATTTTTTTACAAAAAAACACGTTTTTGCCTCCTGAAAAGTTGTTTTTCTTAAATGGAATTCTGAACTTTGCAAATCATACGCATAGGAAAACGCCCGTTTTTTAGTGCGATGTGCTTGAAGAGAAGACGTACGATACAATAGTCAACATACTATTTATTTTTTAACTTTTAAGATTGTTTTTATGAAAGAAAAACTAGTGATGTTAATGGCTTGCTTGTTTTTGACATTGAGCACGGCCATGGCACAGACATCGTCGGTGAAGGGTACCGTACTCAGCGCCGAAGACGGTCAGCCAGTTATCGGAGCATCTGTAGGAGTTAAAGAAGTGCCCACCATCGGCGTTATTACCGATGTTGACGGTAAGTTCGTTCTGACGAACCTGCCCAGCGCTGCCAAAACTCTTGTAGTTACTTATCTTGGTATGGAAACGCAGGAAGTTGCCATTCAGTCTGTAGTGACTGTCAACATGCAGCCCTCATCCATGGACCTTGAAGAAGTGGTACACGTGGCTTACGGTGTTGTCAAGAAGACATCGTTCACGGGTTCTGCCGCCCAGGTAGATGCCGAGAAGCTCCAGAAAATGCAGGTTTCAAGTATTTCCAAGGCTCTGGAAGGTTCTACCGCCGGTTTGCAGACTGCCTCTTCGAGCGGTACTCCCGGTTCTAACGCCAGCATCATTGTGCGTGGTATCGGTTCTATCTCCGCTTCACAGTCTCCTCTGATTGTTTTGGACGGTGTGCCTTACGAAGGTTCGCTGAACTCTATTCCTACGCAGGATATTCAGTCGCTGACCGTTCTGAAGGATGCCGCTGCCAACTCTATGTACGGTGCCCGTGGTTCTAACGGTGTTATCATCGTTACCACCCGTCAGGCTGCCGCCGGTGAGGCTAAGGTCTCTTTCGAAGGCCGTTACGGTTACAACCAGCGCGGTGTTCCCACCTACGACGTTATCACCGACAATGCCGACTATTATGAAATGATGTTCGAGTCTATCGCCAACTCATTGTACGAATCGGGTTACGACTATCAGGATGCCCGCGGTTATGCCGCCGAAAACCTGATTTCCGGTTATTTGAAGTACAATGTATATAAAGGTGTAGCCGACAATCAGATTGTGAACCCCGTAACGGGTAAGGTTTACGACGGTGTAAGAAGCGCTGCCACCAAGTGGAGCGACTCTTGGTTGACCGATCCTTTCCGTGCAGGTGCACGTCAGGAATATAACCTCAACATCACCGGTGGTACCGAGAAGACCCGCGCTTACGGTTCTATCTCTTATCTGGACGACCAAGGTTTCGTTGAAAATTCGGGCTTCACCCGTATTTCGGCCCGCGCAAAAGTTGACCAGCAGGTTAGCAAGCATGTAAGAGCCGGTGTGAACTTGGCATACTCCAACACCAACCAACGTACTTTCGGTGATACCGACAGCAACTACTCGAACATCTTCATGTTCTCGCAGCAGATTGCCCCCATTTATCCTATCTATTTGTACGATACAGAAGGTAATCTTATGATGAAGGACGGCAAGGCCCGTTACGACTTCGGTACCGAATACAACCGTCCCTATGCTCAGGAACAGAACCCGCTGGCCGTATTGATGGACAACACCAACACCACCAAGCGCGACAACGTTTCTTCTCGTGGTTATATAGACATCAACTTCACCGACAACTTGAAGTTCTCGACCAACTTGGCTTACGATGCCTTCAACACCATCAGCGACACGTATATGACTCCCAATGCCGGTGATGCCGCTTCTGTAGGCGGTCGTGGTTACAAGCAGTACAGCAACTACTCGGCCCTCAACGCCAACCAGCTGTTGACCTGGTCGCCCGAATTCGGCAAGAACTCCATCGTATGGTTGATTGGTCACGAAACCAAGAAAGACAACAGCTCTTATCTGTATGGCCACATGACCAACTTCCTGAACGCCAACAATACCGAGTTCGCCAACGCCACCCGTTACCAGGAACTCACTTCGGCTTCTTCGTCTTACTCTCTCGAAGGCTACTTCACTCGTTTGGAATACGATTTCGCCGACAAGTATTATGTATCGGCTTCTTATCGTCGTGACGCTTCTTCGCGCTTCCATCCGGATGTACGCTGGGGCGATTTCTACTCGGTAGGTGCATCTTGGCGTGTAGACCAGGAAGAGTTCCTCAAGGATATCGCCATTATCGACAACCTGCGTCTGAAAGCTTCTTACGGTACTCAGGGTAACGATAACATCGGTCTTGACATTGTCTATCTCGACCTGTATACGGTAGAAAGAGTAGACGGTGCTCCCGCCCTTACCAAGTATTATCGTGGTAACCCCGACCTTACTTGGGAAAAGTCTACCAACTTCAACGCCGGTTTCGAACTGGGTATGTTCAACCGTTTGGATGTCAATGCCGACTTCTTTATCAAGGAAACCAACGACATGATTTACTGGCGTCCGCTGTCTCCTTCGCTCGGTTCTCCTACCTCCATGTTGGTGAACGATATCGATATGAAGAATACCGGTATTGAACTGGAAGTTTCCGCCGATGTGGTCAAGACCCGCGAATTCAACTGGAACGTAGCGCTGAACCTGACCCACTACAAGAACGAACTTACCAGACTTCCTTCCGACAAGGATCCTGAAGGTTATCAAGCCGGCAGCTACTGGCGTAAGATTGGCGGCAGCCTCTACGACTACTACACTTACGAATATGCAGGTGTCGATCCCGTGGACGGCAAGCCCATGTACAACAAGTACACCGAAAACGTCGATGAAGAAGGCAATGGCACCGGTACCTACACGGTTACCCATGTGAACACTACTTCCGAAGCTACGCTGCGTGAAATCGGCAAATCGGCCATCCCCGACCTCTACGGCGGTTTGAACACCACCTTGTCGGCCTTCGGCTTCGACTTTACCGTGGCTACTGCCTTCCAGCTCGGTGGTTATGTTTGGGATAGCTACTATCAGAACTTGATGAATCCTGGCAGCGCCGGTACCAACATGCACAAAGATATGTATCAGCGTTGGAATACATCCAACACCGAAACTTCAGTGCCCCGTCTTTGCTATGAGGATCAGGATGCCAATGGTTCTTCAGACCGCTGGTTGACCTCTGCCTCTTACTTCTCTCTGCGTAACGTAACTTTGGGTTACACCCTGCCGTTCCAGTTGAGCAAGAAGCTCTCTATTGAAAATGCCCGCGTTTACCTTACCGGCGACAACATCTGGTTGAAGTCCGCCCGCAAGGGTCTTGACCCGCGTCAGTCGTTCACCGGTTCAACGGGTTATGTATACTCAGCCCTGGCCACCTATTCCGTAGGTGTCAGCTTGACTTTCTAATTTAGGAGGATAAACGACTATGAAAAGTTTAAAATATATATTTAGCCTTTTGCTTGGTGCCGTTATGCTCAGTTCATGCGGCGAAGACTTCATGAAAGTTGAGGTAACCGAGTATCTTGACGGTGAAACCGCTACCGAAGTGTTTGCCAGCGATCCTACCGCTTTGTACAACCTGATAGACGGTATGTACTCCTGGTTGGTTACCTTTGATGTGTCCGGTAACAGTGCTCACGATGACTTCAGCTTTATGTCGGTACTGCATTCTACCGATTTGATGGGCGAAGATATTGCCTTGAGTGCTTCTCACTGGTTCGGTTACGACTACCAGCACGATAACGGTATGTTCAACTACCGTCGTACGATAGTCGACTGGTCTACTTTCTACACCTTGGTTTCCAAGTGTAACGAAGTTCTGGACATGTTCACCGAACTGCCCACCGATAATATCGATTCCAAGGGTATTGTAGGTCAGGCCTTCGCACTGCGTGCCTTCTCTTACTATTACCTGGTACAGCTCTATCAGCATCCTGTCAAGGAAGACGGTACGCCTAACCTCGACGCTCCCGCTGTTCCTATGTACTATTCGGTTCTCGACAAGAGCCTCGATGCCAGCCTTACCGACGAAGTTATCGAAGCTTGCAAGGGCCGTAACACGGTTGCCAAGGTTTATGCCCAGATTGAGAGCGATATCAATCATGCCATCGACTTGCTCGAAGGTTATGACAGAGGCACCAACAAGAACTATGTAGACCAGAGTGTCGCCTATGGTATCAAGGCCCGTTACTGCTTGCTTTCACAGCAATGGCAGGAAGCTGCCGATGCAGCCAAGAAGGCTCAGGCCGGCGGTAAGCTCATTTACGGTCTGAACGATGGTTTCTACGACATCTCTTCTACCGAATGGATGTGGGGCTTCGACCACAGCACCGAAACCCAGACGGCTTACGCTTCGTTCTTCAGCCATATTTCGAGCTTGGGTCCCGGTTATGCAGGTCTGGCTTATTCAACCCGTCTTATCGACAAGAAACTCTACGAATCTATCCCCGTTAACGATACCCGCAAGAAGTGGTTCAACGGGCCCGAAGGCAATGACAACGCCTCTACCGCCGGTGCCAAGTTGCCCTACGCCAACATCAAGTTCGGTTATATTTCGGGTTGGACGATGGACTATATGTACATGCGTGTAGCTGAAATGTACCTGATCGAAGCCGAGGCTTTGGCCCACATGGGTAAGGAAGCCGATGCCGCCACTGCCATCAAGCCTTTAATGCAGGCTCGTA
>CAYRHC010000120.1:0-5497 GCA_964423935.1 uncultured Bacteroidales bacterium
GATATCATCCAAGACCTCAGCGAACAGTTCGAAATGGAAAGGGAAGCTTTGGAAGAAGACTATTCGCAATTGGCCCTGCAATACGAAGACTACGGCATACGCATACAAAACGACTCTCTGGCCCAGTTGCTCGATGCCGAAAGAACCAAGAACCTGCGTCTGGTAGACGAAATCAAAACCCTCAAGGTAAACAACGCACGCCGACTATCGCAATTGCGCCGCGAACTGGAAACCGCCCGCAGTGTCATGCGTTCCTATGTGGTGCAGATTGACTCGCTCAACACGGCCAATACCAAGCTGCGTCAAGAAAATGCCGCCATGACGGCCCAGTACAAACAGGCTCAAGAAACGGTAAATCAGTTGTCGAAAGAAAAAGAAGTGCTCAGCGAAAAGGTGATGCTGGCTTCCATGCTCGAAGCCCGCGACATCAGTGTGCGCTGCCTTAACGACAAGGGCCGTCAGGTGAAGCGCATCGCCCGTACCGCCATTATCGAGTTCAAGATGGTGCTGAGCAAGAACATTTCGGCTCCCATCGGTCAGAAGAACATCTACCTGCGCATCACCCAACCCGATGGGCAACTGCTGCTGAAAAGCAATTACGAGAACTTCAGTTTTGACGGTTACCTGATACCCTGCTCCGCCCTGCGCAGCATCGAATGGGACGGCGAAGAACAAACCGTGGCCATCTACTGGCAAGTGGAAGAATTCCTGCATCCCGGCCTTTATCGTGCCGACTTCTTTGCCGATGGCTATCTTATCGGAAGTCAAGAGTTTACCCTCAACAACTAAACCATGGTCCGGCATCTTTTTCCAGCGCTGCTGGCCCTATGCCTGCTGACGGGTGCGCAGTGGACCGACACACTGTCGGCACAAACCCGGCAACTGGGCGACTGGCTGCGCCATTACCAAAGTTTTTCGCAAAACTTCGCTCAAGAGAAGGTCTATCTTTATTTCGACAACGACAATTATCTGATAGGCGAAAACATCTGGTTCAAAGCCTATGTGCTAATGGCCGACAACCATCATTACAGCAATATGAGCAAGACGCTCTATGTGGAACTGCTTTCGTCCGACGGCAATCTGGTAGATCAACTCAAGTTGCGTGTCGAGAACGGCCAGGCCGATGGTTGCTTTTACCTCAAACCGCAGCTGAGCGCGGGCTTTTACGAAGTTCGTGCCTATACGCGTTGCATGCTCAATTTCGACGAGAACGTTATTTTCTCGCGCGTATTTCCGGTGATGGACAAGCCCGTCTACGACAACAGCGGCAAGCCGGCACCCTACAGCATGAACATCAAAAAGCCGGTGCTTCCCGACAAGCGCCCCGACAGTCAGGAAAAGGCCGAGCGCAAGAGTCGCAAAGAGCAGAAAAGCCTGCTGAGTTCCTGGCAAGTGGATTTCTATCCCGAAGGCGGACAGTTGGTGGCGGGACGTCCCAACCAGCTGGCCTTCAAGGCAAGCCGTAAAGGCAATAAAGCTGACGAAGAAGTTTTCAGCGCCAGTATCGTAGACGGAAACGGCCGATTGCTGACGGTCCTGCAAAGCGAGCATTTGGGCATGGGCAGCACCCTGCTGAATATCGAGCAAGCCAGCAAATACTATTGCGTAAGCCAAGGCGAACAGGGCAAATTCCGCTATGAGCTGCCCGCTGTAGCCAACGACGGCTTCAGCGTCATTCTGAACAATCAGCATCCCGAGGTGGCGGAGGTTGCACTCTATACCGACCAGGCCAGCCGCGAGGACACGCTGGCTATGCTGGTAACCTGCCGTGGCCGCATCTACCAGTTGCAGGCTTTTGTCAACAACGCTCCTCTATTGCAGTTTAAGCTTTCGAAGCGGGGCTTGCCTACCGGCGTTAATGAGTTGCTGGTAATTGATAAAAACGGACGCGCCTTGCTTTCGCGTATGTTCTTTGTACAGAATCCACTGGATCAACCACGGGTGCTGCGTATCGCACAAGCTCAGGACAAGGAGAGTTATCGGGCTTTCGAGCCGGCTCAAGTATCTTTGTCGGTGCAAGAAATGCGCGATTCCAACTGGATAGCACTGCCTGGCCAGACGTTCGCCGTGACGGTTCGCGATGATGCCGAATACCTGGCCAATGCCCCGCAGAGCGATGCTTACAGTCAGCTCTTGCTCGCCTCCGACCTCAAGGGTTACATTCATCAGCCTTCGTGGTACTTCGAGCAAGACGACCGTCGTCACCGCCACGCCCTCGACCTGCTGCTGATGGTGCAGGCCTGGCGTCGCTACGATTGGCAGGTTATGTCGCACGAAGAGGATTTTGTCTTGAAGCATCCCATCGAAAAGGGCATACTGCTCGATGGCGAAGTGCTGTCGGTGCTGCTACGCAAACCCATGAAGAACATGAAAGTGCTTATGTGGATGATAGGCGACAGCACGGCCGTGCACGGTCATTGCCTTACCGATGATAAGGGTGCTTTCAATTTCTTGCTCGATTTCGAAGGCAAACAGAATCTCAACCTGCAGGTTAGCGACGAAAAGCGGCGCCGCAACAGTTTCATCACCATCAACCGGCAATTCCATCCGGCCCCCAGAGCCTTGTCCGAACTGGAAATGCAGGCTCCGCTTATCCATAAGAAGGAGAAACAGAGCAAGGCCGTTAACCGGGATGAGCAGGACGCTTACCGAGAACTGCGTATCATGCCGGGCGACGTGCTGCTCAAAGAGGTGGAAGTGTCGGCCAAGTCGCAGGGCGGACATAACCAGATTGGAGAAATCAGCATCACCTACGACACCCAGGACGAGATGGATGTGCTCCAGGACAACGCCATGTACACCTACGATGACATTCCCACGTTTCTGACCCAAATCAACGAGAATTTTCATTTCCGCTATCAGGAGGGACAAGAAAAGCTTTACTACAAGCACGCGCCTGTGCGTTTCGTGATGATGCCGGCCATGCGTTTCTACCAAAGCGATTCGAGCGATATGCCTTCGTGCAGTGAGATTGAACGTATGGAAATTATGGAACCGGGTGCCGTAAGCCATGTCATCGAAAACAATGTGACGAGCATCGATGATGTGAGCGGTATGGGTCGCGATGTGGCCTATGTCGTACTTTACCCCTACAAGGACGGCATCGACCATGAAGACCCGGTGGGCATACGCCGTACCAGCCTGCAAGGCTACAATCACGTCAAGGAATTCTATCACCCGCAATACGACCGCATTCTGGATACCGACCCGCAGGACCACCGCCGCACGCTGTACTGGAATCCTTCTGTAAGCAGCGACCAGCGGGGACAGGCCAAGATCCGTTTCTACCAAAATGCCACTTCGACCGGTTTCGAGGTGCATGCGCTGGTGATTACGCCTCAAGGTAAACTGGGATGGAGATAAGACAACGATACTGCTTGCTTTTGGCGCTTGTTGTGCCGTGGCTGCTATCCGCAGCAGCCACGGCACAACAAGACTCGCTCACGCTCCAGTTGCAAGAGGTGGAGACTGTGGAACATTTCCGTGTGGAAAAGCTCACAACAGCTACGCCCGTGCAAGCGTTCACTCGCGGGCAGTTGCAAAACCTGAATGCCATGCAACTCTCCGATGCTGTCAAACATTTTGCGGGTGTCAGCATCAAGGACTACGGCGGGCTGGGCGGCATGAAGACGGTGTCGGTGCGCAGCATGGGTGCGCAGCATACGGCCATCAGTTACGATGGCGTTACACTGAGCGACACCCAGAGCGGGCAGATTGACATCAGCCGCTTTTCGCTGGAGAATGTGGAGAGCCTGCAACTGGCCAACGGGCAGAGCGCGGACATTTTATGTACCGCGCGGCAGATGGCGGCGGCCAGCCTGCTGCAAATCCAGACCCAAGCTCCCGTGTTCGAGGCTGGCCGCCGCCATCGCGCCAAGCTTTCGCTTGGCGCCGGCTCCTTTGGCCAGTTGCAGCCCTCCATCCGCTGGGAACAACGTTTGGGTGAACACTGGGCCTATCGTCTTGCCGGAGAGCATTGCTATTCCAACGGCCGCTACCCCTATACTCTGGCCTACGGAGCCGCCGGCGACAGCGTGGCCCACAAAATCCGCCGGCACAATCAAGTACACAACACCCACCTCGAAGCGGAACTTTACGGACAGCCCAAGGTCAAGGCTCAATGGCGCAGTAAAATCTATTATTACCAGTCACAGAAAGAGTTGCCCAACGCCACCACCTTCTACAACGACAACCAGCAGGCCATGCTGCGCGAACGCCAAGCCTTCCTGCAATCCACCTACCGTCAAGAATTAAGCGACATCTGGTCCATTCAGGCAGCCTTGAAATATCAGAACAGCTATCAGGGCTATTTCGATCAAAGTTCACTGGCCACCGAGCTTGGCACCAAGGAATACCACTATTATCAACAAGAATACTACGGCAGTTTCTCGGCACTTTACCGTTGTCTGCCAGGGCTGTCCTTAGCCTTGAACAACGACTTGGCCGTTAATCAGATGCAGGCGGAGGGCCTGAGCGATTTTGCCGAACCCACCCGTTACAGTCTGCTCTCGGGTATCGCCGCCAAATACCACAATCCTTGGCTCACAGCCAATGCCTCGCTACTGGGCAGCCTTATCAAAGAAACGGTCAAGTACGGCAACGCAGGCCACGACTACCTGCGTTGGTCACCCTACGCATCGCTGTCGGTGAAGCCCTTCGAAGGAGAATATTACCTGCGCAGCTTTATCAAACATAGCTTTCGTCTGCCCAGCTTCAACGATTTGTATTACGGCCCCGTGGGCAATGTCGATTTGAAACCCGAAACCGCTATGCAATACAATCTGGGCCTTACTTGGGCACAGCACCTCAGCGAGTGGTTTCCCCTGCTGCAAGGCAGTATCGATGCCTACTACAACCGGGTGGACGACAAAATAGTAGCCATACCCACCAAGAATCTGTTCGTCTGGTCGATGATGAATCTAGGCCGGGTGGATATTCACGGGCTGGACGTGGCCTGCAGCGCCGGCTGGCAAGCCGGCGCTGCAGGCCGCATCGGCCTTTCGGCGCATTACAGCTACCAGCGTGCACTCGACCACACCTCCAAGGAAGGTTCTTCGGGCAAAGTCTACGGCCACCAGATTGCCTACATTCCGCTGCATTCCGGCGGCGGGCAGCTCAGCTTTGAAACCCCTTATGGCACACTCGCCTATGCCGTCATGATTTCGGGCGACCGCTACGTGCTGGGGCAGAACATTGCCGCCAACCGACTGGAAGGCTACAGCGATCACAGCCTTTCCTATCGCAAAGACCTTCGCTGGAAAAACTTCGGCGCCACCTTTAAATTGGAAGTATTGAACCTACTGGACGAAAACTATGCCGTTATCAAGTATTTTCCCATGCCGGGACGTTCCTTGCGCGGCAGCCTCAGTATCACCCTATAAACAGCTTCACAAACGATGAAACACCCTCTTTTCTATAGCCTGCTGTTGGCCGGTCTACTGGCCTGCACCGCCTGCGACAAACTCAGCAACAAAGAATCCGAGCACGACCAAGCCGC